>JBFWIL010000074.1:0-11008 GCA_050256015.1 Mangrovibacterium sp.
ATTAAACCAGCTTTTCAAACAGCTCCCGGAAGCTGACCCGTTCGGCCAGTATGTCACGCAGCTGTCCGGCCGGAATGCGGTCTTGTTTCATGCTGTCGCGGTAGCGCAGGGTTACCGTGCCGTCTTCCAGGGTCTGGTGGTCTACGGTTACGCAGAACGGGGTGCCTATGGCATCCTGCCGGCGGTAACGCTTGCCGATGGAGTCTTTTTCGTCATACTGACAGCGGAAGTCGAATTTTAGCTTGTCGATAATTTTGCGGGCCTTCTCGGGCAGTCCGTCTTTCCTGACCAGGGGCATCACGGCCAGCTTGACCGGAGCCAGGGGGGCGGGCAGCCTGAGTACTACGCGGGTTTCCTGCTGTCCGTTGGCGGCTTCCACTTCCTCTTCGCGGTAAGCGGCCGAAAGGACCTGCAGGAACATGCGGTCTACCCCGATGGAGGTTTCCACCACGTAAGGGACGTAAGATTCTCCCAGCTCGGGATCGTAGTAGCTGATCTTCCTGCCCGAATACTGCTGGTGCTGCGACAGATCGAAGTCGGTGCGCGAGTGAATGCCTTCCACTTCCTTAAAGCCGAAGGGGAACTTGTATTCCACATCCACAGCAGCATTGGCATAGTGGGCCAGCTTTTCGTGTTCGTGGAAACGGTAGTTGTCGTCTCCGAATTCCAGGGCGCGGTGCCACTTCATGCGGGTGTCGCGCCAGCGTTCAAACCACTGCAACTCGCTGCCGGGACGGACGAAGAACTGCATTTCCATCTGTTCGAACTCGCGCATGCGGAAGATGAACTGCCTGGCCACGATCTCGTTCCGGAAGGCTTTACCGATCTGGGCGATGCCGAAGGGAATCTTCATGCGGCCGGTCTTTTGCACGTTCAGGTAATTTACGAAAATGCCCTGGGCGGTTTCCGGACGCAGGAACACTTTCATGGCTCCGTCGGATGTGGATCCCATCTCGGTGGAAAACATCAGGTTGAACTGGCGCACCTCGGTCCAGTTGCGGGTGCCGGATATCGGGCAAACAATTTCTTCGTCCACGATAATCTGCCGCAGCTCTGTCAGGTCGTTGCTGTTCAGGGCTTTTGTGAAGCGTTCGTGCAGCCTGTTCCACTTTTCGAAGTTGGCCAGCACGCGCGGATTGGTTTCGCGGAACTGCTGTTCGTCAAATTTCTCGCCAAAGCGATTGGCTGCCTTGGTCACTTCCTTGTTGATCTTTTCCTCGTATTTGGCCAGCTGTTCCTCGACGAGCACATCGGCCCGGTAGCGTTTTTTGGAATCCTTGTTGTCGATGAGCGGATCGTTAAAGGCGTCCACGTGTCCGGAAGCCTTCCAGATGGTGGGATGCATGAAAATGGCCGAATCGAGCCCTACCACGTTCTCGTGCAGAAGTACCATGCTGTCCCACCAGTATTTCTTTATGTTGTTCTTTAACTCTACCCCGTTCTGGCCGTAATCATACACGGCGCTGAGTCCGTCGTAAATCTCGCTGCTCGGGAACACGAAGCCGTATTCCTTGCAGTGGGCTATCAGTTTTTTAAACACATCTTCCTGTGCCATAATGTTTCTTTCGTATTGTTTTTGTTTGTATTCCGACTCGATGGTTCCGGCCGTTTTTCCGTAACTTTTTCTTTATTGTTCTTTTACCTGTGTTTTGCTTCGTCTCCCTGTTTGTCGATTTCCTCAAAATCCACGTATTCTCCTTCTTCGCGCGAATAACGGCTGCCGGTGTGTTTAGGTTGTTCCACACGTACCTCGCCCTCCGGGCGACGGTTTTCCTGCGGCCTGTTTTGTCGGGAAGCTTCGCCGGGGACCCCGAATAAACGTCTTAATTGTCTGCCGAAAAACCGGATCACCCAGTAGATGATCAGACCATACAACAATAGTTTGAGCAGGTAACCCATAGCATGCTAAGAAATCAAATGGCGGTAAAATTAAGAAAATTAAATGATATTATGCAGAATACTTTATCTCATCACCGGTTCTTCCATGACCGGTGCATAATCTATGGTATTTACAAAAAAAAATAAGCTTAATGCGAGATTTTCCTTCGTTAAATTGAAAAAATAAACACATGAAGTACATCAAGTAACATACGTTGTTTTCGGTTATCGTATCGGAATTTGCTTATAATTTGAAAGTAAAAAGAAAGCAAGGGTCGGGATACCAGCCCTAAAAGAATGATAAATTGACATTTTGATTTTTCCTGTGCTGGGGAAATACATTATATATTACCGTATAACTGAGATTATGGTAGAAAAGATGTTGTAAAATATATCACTTTTAAATTGTAATTAAAATCAGATTTAAACCGGATTGTGATGAGTAAAAATCAAAAATATTTTAAATGTCAGGCTTTTTTTACGCATGTGTCTTTCAATTTGAAAGCAGTCGTGTTTTTAACAAAATTTTTTATGCCTTTTCTCAGTTTTTTATCTCAAAACGCTTCTTACATTTGCAGGGTCATTGAAAACAAAACACAATTATAAATGCGTAAAGTTATGAGCAGGAAGAACATTTTATCAGGTTTATTTTTTGTTGCTTTTGTATTTGTGATCCATACGGGATTTGCTTCTCCGGGGAATACTTTTACTGATGAATATAAAATTTCGCCGAAAGAAGTGACCACCCCGGGTTCCGCTTATCTCAAATGCTGGGACATTACATACGGAGAAGGGCGCCCGGTACAGGTGCTGCTTAAGGAAACCAGGCACGGGGAAGAATATCTGATCCGTACGGCTTATTTTGAAGTGAAATACGTTAATGGGGAAAAAGGTTTTGGGGTACGTCCGTTGAAAGCTTCGGAACGGCAAATTCCCGAACAGCTTGGCAACAAGGTGATCAGCGCTGCAGGAATGAGCAGCCAGCAGGTGCTCTGCAGTCAGCGGTTGCCCCGGGAACAGGTGCTCAACATGATAGCCTGTTTCCTGCCCGACCTGATTAACGAAAATTACCGGGACATCCTGAATTAAGATCTTGTCGCTCCCGGGAAGCTATCCCCTCAACAATCGCTTCCCCGGTCCTTATCCTGAAGGGCGGAGAGTGACATTTTTCATCTTCTTCTTATTTAATTAAACAGCAATTAATTACCGCCCGACTCTGCCGGGCGGTTTTGTTTTTTTGAATTTGTTTACCCTGTTTTAGTGTTTTAGGAAGGGATGGTAGTCGCCTTTCAGTCCTGCGGGCTTGCTGTTGCGAATCGCGTCGGTAAGCAGAATGCAGGGCCGGGCGTCGCTAAGCCCGAACCCGTTGCCGATGAGGATCTGCTGGTAAGCCTGCGTGTGCAGGTCGGTGAAGCCCCCGCTGAACTCGATCTCCTGGCCGTTTACCGTGATGGAACGGTAAGTGCGCAGTCCTTTTTCTTTAGCGGACGGCGGTACATCGTTGTAGTCGAGGCTGAGGTACCAGCGCACCCGGCCCTGTTTCAGCTCCAGGTAGCCGGCAGCCCTGTGATGTTCGTAGAGGTGCACCGTGTTTTGCTTTACTTCCCCGAAGATCCACTGCAGCATGTCGAAAAAGTGAATGCCGATGTTGGTGGCCAGGCTGCCCGACTTGCTCCAGTCGGCTTTCCAGCTTTGGAAATACCATTTGCCGCGGGAGGTGATGTAGCTGAGGTCGATGTTGTACATCTGCTCCGGTCCGCCCTGGCGGATCTGTTCGCGCAGGGCCACGATGGCGGGGTGCAGGCGCAGCTGCAGTATGTTGTACACTCTGTGTCCGCTTTCTCGCTCGGCTTTTTCAACGGTGTCGAGTTCAGCGGGGTAAAGCACCAGGGGTTTCTCGCAGATGGCATCGGCTCCGTGGCGCAGGGCGGTAAGGATATAGGAGCTGTGCTCGTGGTTGGGTGTGCAGATGCTGAGGTAATCGACGGCCTCTTCGGTGCCGCGGTGTTGCCCGAGCCAGGCTTCGAAGTCCCCGGGGTCGGTGAAAAACTCGGCTTCGGGGAAATAGCTGTCCATGCGTCCCATCACATCGAAAAGGTCGGTGGCGGCAACAATGCGGTTGCCTGTTTCGCGTACTGCGCGCATGTGGCGCTCGGCAATGTAACCGGCGGCGCCGGCCAGGGCAAAATTTTTCATGTTTGTTCCATCAGAGTTTATAAACTTTTTCCGAGGGGTTTTTAATAAGGTTGCGCAGGTCGACAATGAGCCGGGCATGTTCCAGGATGAAGTCCGGGTCAAAATTGTCATGGGCAGTGCTGATCACCACACAGTCGGCCTGCTGCAGCGTTTTGGCCGTGAGGGGTGCCGAACGAAGTTGCCGGCCCTCGGGGGTAATTACCTCGGGGATGTAAGGATCGTGATAGCTCAGCTCGCCGTGCTTTTTGCCTGCTTCGTCCATGATCTTCAGGGCAGGCGACTCGCGGGCATCGTCAATGCCGGGTTTGTAAGCCACGCCCAGGAAGAGGATACGGCTGCCGTTAATGGCTTTGCATTGCCGGTTCAGGGCCGAGGTGATCTTGATGGTCATGCGGTGGGCCATCATATTGTTGATGTGTCCGGCAGTGTTGATCATGCTCAGGTCGAAACCGAACTTTCTGGCTATATGCTCCAGGTAAAAGGGGTCTAGCGGGATGCAGTGGCCCCCGATGCCAGGGCCGGGATAAAAGGCCTGGAACCCGTAGGGCTTGGTTTTGGCGGCATCGATGACCTCCCAAATGTTGATATCCATCTTGCCGCATAGCAGGGCCAGCTCGTTGATCAGGCTGATATTGACCAGCCGGTAGGTGTTTTCCAGGATTTTAACCATCTCGGCTACCCGTGGTGAACTTACCGGATAGACTGTATCGATGGCCTGACGGTAAACGGCCTGCCCGATCTCCAGCCCGTCGCTGCTCAGCGCCCCCAGCACCTTGGGTGTGTTACGCGTGTGGTACTCCCGGTTGCCGGGGTCAACCCGTTCGGGAGAAAAAGCCAGCCAGAAATCTTCGCCCTGCTTTAAACCGGATCCTTCTTCCAGTATGGGCAAAATAAAATTCTCTGTGGTGGTGGGGTAGGTGGTGCTCTCCAGGCAGACAAAGGTGCCGGGCTGCAGATTACGGGCGATGGCTTCGCAGGCTTCACGGATGTAACTCATGTCGGGCTTTTTGAAGATGTCCAGCGGACTGGGCACACAGATCAGGATGGCCTGGCACCGGGCCAGCCTGCTGAAATCGGTAGTGGCTTCCAGTTTCCTGCTTTTCACCAGCTGTCTGAGTTCTTCATCGTCAATGTCGCGGATGTAGTTATCTCCGGCATTGATGCGGGCTGCTTTGCCGGCCGATTTTTCCAGTCCGGTAACCTTCACTCCGGCCGAGGCAAAGCTCGCGGCCAGGGGCAGGCCCACGTAACCCAGTCCGATGACGCCCACCCGGTGCTCTTTGGCTGCCACCCGGCGTAGCAGCTTCTCTTTCGGTGTTGTATTGCTTGTTGCCATTTGTCTTGTGCTGTCGGTTTAAGTCCGACGTTGTTTTTTTCTGTTGTTTCACTTCATAGCTGTTCTTCTGCCGGTTTTTTTTGTTGGCGGCCCCGGAGCTGTAGGCCGGCTCAGACGATTTTCGGTCCGCTTTTCAGCCGGAGCTGTCCGTCTTGTACTTCATACTGCTCGCCGGTTTCCGGGCAGCACAGGTCTTTGCCCAGCACGACTCCGGCCCGGCTCACCCAGCCTTTCTGTACGGCGGGTACACCCATCACCAGCGCATGGGGTTTTACGTCGCGGGTAACCACGGCCCCCGCCCCGATCAAGGCATATGCTCCCACGGTGACTCCGCAGATCAGGGTGGCGTTGGCCCCGATGGAGGCGCCCCGTTTTACCCGGGTGGGACGGTACTGGTCTTTGCGTTCCACGAAGGAACGGGGGTTGATCACATTGGTGAAAACGCAGCTGGGACCGCAGAAGACTTCGTCTTCCAGGATCACCGCGTCGTAAAGGCTTACGTTGTTCTGCACCTTCACCCGGTTGCCCAGCTCGGCACGGCTGCCCACGTAAACGTTCTGCCCGAGCACGCAGTCGTTTCCGATGCAGGCCCCGGACATTACATGGCAGAAATGCCAGATGCGGCTGCCTTTACCAATGCTGGCGCCCTCATCAATGCAGGCGGTTTCGTGTACAAAGTAATCCATTACGGTTGATTATTTATTATTGATGATTGGGATCATAGTTAAACGGTTACACTGTAAAATGGTTGATGCCCAAAAGCTAATTGCTTCCCGGCTCCTGGCTCCTGGCCCTTTTTATCGCTCCGGCTACCTGACGGACTTCCTCTTCTGTAATGAACCCATGCATGGGTAGGGATAATGCCGTGCGCGACAACTCATCGGCTACAGGGAACTGTTCTCCGGGGACAACCGCGTCCGCGAAAGCTTCCTGCCGGGGCAAAGGTAACGGATAATGGATTGCCGTGGGTATATTTTGTGCCTGTAAGGCCGACCGCAAAGCATCACGCCGCGGGGTCAGGATGGTGTACTGGGCCCAGGTGCTGGTTTTCCCGTCTGCTATCCGCGGTGTCCTCACAACACCTTCCAGTAGTTCCGTATATAGCCGGGCAGCCTGCTGACGTACTTTCAGCTCCCGGTCGAAATACTTCAGCTTGACCCGCAGGATGGCGGCCTGCAGGGTGTCGATCCGTCCGTTGATGCCGATGTACTTGTGATAATAGCGTTTCCCCTGGCCGTGGCCGCGCAGCATGCGCAAGATGGAAGCCAGCCCGTCATCGGCCGTGAACAGGGCGCCGCCGTCACCATAGCAGCCTAATGGCTTGGCCGGGAAGAAGCTGGTGGTGCCGGCTGTGGCGAGCGAACCCGACCGTTTGCCAAAGTAGCCTGCACCGAACGACTGGGCTCCGTCTTCCATGACCCACAAGCCGTATTTCCGGGACAGGGCATTGAGCTCATTGTACCCGGCACACTGGCCGAACAGCGAAACGGCAATGATGCCCCTGGTTCGGGGGGTGATCTTTTCTTCTACCTTCGACACGTCGATGTTGAAGTCTGCCGGCAACACGTCTGCGAACACAGGTTTTGCCTTTAACAGGCTGACCATGGAGGCGGAGGCAATATAGCTGTAGGCCGGACAGATCACCTCGTCGCCCGGTCCGATCCCCCAGGCCATCATCGGGAGCAACAGGGCATCGGTGCCGGAACTGCAGCATATGGCGTTCCGGATACCGGCATAGGCGGCCAGCTCTTCTTCCAGCAGGCGGACCTCTTCGCCGTTGATGAAGGATGCGGAGCGGATGACCCGCTGCATGGCGGCATCGATCTCGCTTTGATAGGCCTCGTATTGTTTATGCAGATCACAAAAGATCATGGTAAAATGGTTATATTGTCAATCTTGACTTTTTTTTATTCCTCTTTTGTGTCAAGACAAAAAAGGAATTGGGATTTGGGGTGAATCCCCATTGCAAAAATAAGGGAATTCGGTGAAGTATGTTATTTTTGCTTAATATTCTGACCATGGACAAGATCCTCATCATAACCTATTACTGGCCCCCCAGTGGAGGGGCCGGGGTACAGCGCTGGCTCAAGTTTACCAAATACCTGCCGGAACATGGCGTGGAACCTGTTGTACTGACCGTCGATCCGCTGCTGGCCAGCTATGCCCAGCGTGATGAAAGTCTGGAGCAGGAAGTACCCCCCGGTGTAGCGGTGTTTCGTACCCGTACTTTTGAATTTTACAACTTATATAAGCTGCTGACGGGGAAAAAAGAGATCCCCTACGGCGGTTTTGCCAATGCAGGGGAAACGTCATTTTTACAACGACTGGCCCGGATGATCCGGGGAAACTTTTTTTTGCCCGATCCCCGCGGGGGCTGGAACCGCTATGCCGTGAAAAAAGCCACGGAACTGATCCGTCAGTATGGCATCCGAACCGTGGTCACCACCAGTCCGCCGCATTCTTCCCAACTGATCGGGCTGAGGTTAAAAAAGAAGCTGGGTATCCGTTGGATCGCCGACCTGCGTGATCCGTGGACCGACATCTACTATTACTGCGAGCTTCATCATTCTTCTTTAGCCCGGAAGGTTGACAGGGCCCTGGAACTGAAAGTTCTTCGAAATGCCGATCTGCTGATCACGGTGAGCCGGGATGTGAAGCAGCTTTTTGCCCGAAAACTTCCCGCGGGCGCTTCAGCTAAATTTTCGGTCATCCCCAACGGGTATGATGAAACCGACTTCTTGCAGGAGGTGGCTGTCACCGGCGGTAAATTAGTGATCACCTATACCGGCACCATTTCCGAAGCATATGATATGACGGGCTTTCTGGATGCACTGTACCTGCTGGGCCGGGAACGGCACAAGGAACTGCTGCTCCGCTTCGTGGGTAAAGTCTCTCCTTCCGTTATTGAAAAGATCAGGCAGAAAGTGCCGGATATCGATCTGGATCTGGTTGGATACGTTGACCATCAGGCTTCCGTGCGTTATTTGTTGCGGTCGTCTATGCAACTTCTGATCATTCCGGGGGGTGAAAACAATAAGGGAATTGTTACCGGTAAATTCTTTGAATACATGGCATCGGGTAAGCCGGTGCTGGCCATCGGTCCGCGCGGAGGCGACCTGGAAGGACTGATCCGTGAAACGGGCTGCGGAAAGCTTTTTGAATATGATGAAACGGATCTCATGCGGGCCTATGTGGACGATGTGCTGAACGGGCATGAGATTCAGCCGGTCGCGGAAAAGGTACAGGCCTATTCCAGAAGGGCACTGGCCGCGAAACTGGTGGCATCATTGGTTAATAAAAGAGGCTGTTAAGAACAGCACTTCACGATTGTAACCGCACGGTTTTTATCATTTAAAATTTATCTTTACAATCATTTTTTCGGAAGATCCGTTGATCATGAATATTGCTGATAATAGTTGAGAAATGAACATCCTTTTCATTACACAGCTTTTCCCGGCAGACAGGGAGGCAAAACATACTTCAGAAGCATTGAGGGAATTCATTGAAGAGTGGGGGCGAAGCGGTCATCATGTAAAAGTAATACGGCCTTATTTTCGTTATGAAACAGAACCGTTTCCGGTCCCGTCCCGGTTTACAATAGGGGATCGGATCGATGTCGGGTTTGTCAGACCATTCCGGATCCCTTTGCTGAAGTTGAGCTGGTACAACCATAAAAAGATCATCAAAAAGCTTCAGATGAAACCGGATGTGATCATCTGTCATTTGTATAATGCCTATTTTACTTTTCACCGTCTCGCCAGGGAACTCGGGGTTCCTTTGATTATCGGCATACATATGTCTGATATCCAACTTGCGAAAAACCGGTTTCATCGTTGGCGTCAAAAAAAAATTTTTAAGGATGCTGCTGCTTTCGCCTGCCGGTCATATGCCTATCAGAGATCTTTTTTGAACCTGTTCCCGGAATACGCTGACAGGACTTTCCCGGCACTTTCGGGAATCCCGGCGAAATACCTCGAATGGAGCAAAAGGAATCCTTCATTTGGAATGAACAGAATAATTTCTGTTGGCTGGCTTTACAAGCGAAAACAAATTGACAAAGTACTGGAAGTTTTAGCACAGTTACCGGAACAATTCGTCTGGGAATATACGATAGTTGGCAGCGGGGAGGAAGAACAACCGCTGAAAAGGAAATGTCATGAATTAGGTCTTACTGAAAAGGTGAGATTCGAGGGAGAGTTAAAAAGAGATGAAGTCATTAAAGAACTTACAGCCAATGATATTTTTATTCTTCCGAGTTATAATGAAACTTTAGGGCTGGTTTATCTTGAAGCCATGGCCTGCGGGTGTATCACCATCGGAGCGCGGAATGAGGGGATAGACGGGATTATTGAAGACGGGGAAAATGGATTTTTATGTGAGGCCGGAAGTGGAGAATCCATCAAACAAAAATTAGTTCAGGCATTACAACTCACGCCGGTACAGAAGGAAAACATGATTAAAAAGAGTCTTCAGACGATCAGGGAATTTTCCGTGGAGCATCAGGCCAGAAAATATTTGGAAAACATCAATAAATACAGGTCATGATCATTATCAGATTAAGGAGCGGATTAGGTAACCAGATGTTTCAGTATGCTTTTTTTAAGCAAATGCAATATTGGCACGGGGCGGACCAGGTGAAACTAGACATATCCACGTATCACTGGAATGCTCATAATGGCAGAGAGATCGACAAAATTTTCAATATTGATCTTGAAAAGGACAGTGTCCCTCCTGATGTTTCGCTGCAATATGCCGATGTCGGTTACAAACTTCATCACAGGATACTGAGACGTTTAAGGGGGAGAAGACATCATGCTTATAAGTACTGGAAGGAGATTGATTTAGAAGAATACAAAACCTTGGATCAAGTGTATCTTGAAGGTTTCTGGAATGAAGAAAAATATTTTAAAGACGTGCAGCCGGAGGTCCGGCAGGCATACAGGTTTAATGTTAACCTGAATGAAAAGGAATCAGTACTTTTGGATCAGATGCAACAGGTGGAATCTGTTGCCGTGCACGTCAGACGGGGTGACTATAAAAAATTCCCGAAATCTTTTCCCATGTGTCAACCTTCATATTATGCCGAAGCGCAAAAGATCCTGAAGGAGAAAAAGAACGATCTGCATTTTTTTGTTTTTTCCGACGATATCGCCTGGTGCAGGAAAAAACTTTCTTTTTTGGATCATGTTGTATTTGTTGAGAATAAAAAACTCAGGAATGCATATAAAGATATGATGTTTATGAGCAGATGCAGGCATAACATCATTGCCAACAGTACATTTTCATGGTGGGCAGCCTGGTTGAACAACAATGCGGAGAAAATCGTCGTTTACCCGGAAAGTGTTTCCCTGACCTACAGTTCCATGCCATGCGGGTGGACCAGCCTCAAATCCAAGTAGATTTGATGAGCAATATCTTTTGGCTTTATTTCATTTTAAAATGTATATAGAGGAATAAAAACGATGAAACGTAGAATAGAAATTTTAAAATTATTTTTGGGAGATTATCTTGTATTACGGATTCTGGACCTGAAATTAAGATGGTTTCCAACTAAAACTCAAAAGGAAGGAATAGAGAAGGAATTCAACAAAAGGAAAC
>JBFWIL010000075.1:0-10897 GCA_050256015.1 Mangrovibacterium sp.
AGGCATGACGGCCGATGCAGATGGGCTTCTTCCAGCCCGGGACCAGTCGGGGAATGTTCCTGATGAGTATGGGTTCCCGGAATAGCGTTCCGTCCAGGATGTTACGTATGGTTCCGTTGGGCGATTTCCACATCTTTTTCAGATCGAATTCTTTTACCCGTGTCTCATCAGGGGTGATGGTGGCGCATTTGATGCCCACCCCGTGCTTCAGGATGGCCCGGGCGGCATCTGCGGTTACCTGGTCTTCGGTCCGGTCGCGGTTTATTATTCCCAGGTCGTAATATTTCAGATCAAGATCCAGGTAGGGGAGAATCAGCTTCTTCTTGATATACGACCAAATAACCCGGGTCATTTCGTCTCCGTCCAGTTCAACAACCGGATTGCTTACTTTTATTTTTTCCATATGTTTGTTTTTTCAATCCAAGCAGGTATAACTTTCGTATTAAACAGAGAGTCTTATTCTCATGACTCATATCATTGTTTTTTCGGATAAACGCATGGACGTTTGGTAATCCGTTGGTTTTTGCTGCCGTCCTTACAAGACCTGCGGTTTTGCTCAGGCCTTGTTTCGGGCTTTGATCAGGTTCAGGGCGGAACCGGCCCGGAACCATTCTATTTGTTGTTCATTATACGTGTGGTTCAGTATGATGGTCTCCCGGCTGCCGTTGGCATGCGTTAGCTCTGTGTGCAGGGGCCGGCCGGAAGCAAAGAGCTCCAGGTCCGTGAAGTTGAACAGGTCGTCTTCCTGTATATTATCGTAGTCTTCCTCCCGTGCGAAGGTTAGAGCCAGCATGCCCTGTTTTTTTAGGTTGGTTTCGTGGATCCGGGCAAACGACTTGACGATAACGGCCCGTATACCCAGATGGCGGGGTTCCATAGCTGCATGTTCGCGAGAAGAACCTTCCCCGTAGTTATGGTCGCCCACTACTACGGTGGGAATGCCGGCTTTTTTGTATTCCCGCTGTACCTGGGGTACCTCCCCGTACCGGCCGGTCAGCAGGTTTTTTACCTTATTGGTTTTTCCGTTAAAGGCATTGACCGCCCCGATTAGCAGGTTGTCGGAGATATTGTCCAGGTGTCCGCGGTAACGAAGCCAGGGGCCGGCCATGGAAATATGGTCGGTAGTACACTTGCCGCTGGCTTTGATGAGCAGCCGGGCTCCGGTGATGTTTTTGCCGTCCCAGGACGGAAAGGCTTCCAGCAACTGAAGGCGTCGGGAGTTGGGGGCTATCATCACTTCTATAGAGGAACCGTATTCGGCCGGGGCCTGATAGCCGGCATTTTTCACGGCAAAACCATTTTCCGGCAATTCTTTTCCTGTTGGCGGATCCAGCTTTACTTCCTGTCCTTCTTCATTGATGAGGGTGTCGGTTATCGGGTTAAATGTGAGGTTGCCGGCAATAGCCAGGGCGGTGACTATTTCGGGTGAGCCTACAAAGGCATGCGTATTGGGGTTTCCGTCAGCCCGCCTGGAGAAGTTTCGGTTAAAGGAGTGGACGATGGTGTTTCTTTCGCCTTTTTCCGCGCCTTTGCGTTTCCACTGACCGATGCAGGGACCGCAGGCGTTGGCAAAGACGCTGGCGCCGATTTGTTCAAAGATATCAATGAACCCATCGCGTTCGATGGTGTGGCGTACCTGTTCGGAGCCCGGAGTGATGGTGAATTTGGTCCGCGTCTTTAGCTTCTTTTCCACAGCTTGCCGGGCCAGGGAAGCCGCCCGCGAAATGTCTTCGTAAGAGGAGTTGGTGCATGAGCCGATCAGTCCCACTTCTATTTTTGTGGGCCAGCCGTTCTTTTTGGCTTCTTCTGCCATCAGAGAGACCGGTGTGGCCCGGTCAGGGGTAAAAGGTCCGTTCAGGTGAGGTTCCAGGGTATTCAGGTCGATCTCGATAAGCTGATCGAAATATTTTTCCGGCAGGGCATAGACTTCCGGGTCGGCGGTCAGCTCTTTCCGGATGCTGTTGGCCAGGGCAGCTGCCTCGGTCCGGCCTGTGGCCCGGAGGTAACGTTCCATGGATTCATCGTAACCAAAGGCGGAAGTGGTGGCACCCACCTCGGCTCCCATATTGCAGATGGTTCCCTTGCCGGTTGCGGAAAGGGAGCGGGCTCCTTCCCCGAAGTATTCGATGATGGAACCGGTGCCGCCTTTCACGCTGAGCAGTCCGGCTACTTTCAGGATAATGTCTTTGGGGGCGGTCCAGCCGTTCAGCTTTCCGGTGAGCTTTACGCCGATCAGTTTGGGGAATTTCAGTTCCCAGGGCATACCGGCCATCACGTCGACGGCGTCGGCGCCGCCGACGCCGATGGCAATCATGCCCAGTCCGCCGGCATTTACCGTGTGTGAATCGGTACCGATCATCATACCCCCGGGAAAGGCATAGTTTTCCAGGATTACCTGGTGGATGATTCCGGCTCCGGGTTTCCAGAAGCCAATGCCGTATTTATTGGACACCGATTCAAGAAAGTCGAACACCTCCCTGTTGTTTTTCAGAGCAAAGTTCAGATCGGTTCTTCCGCCGACACTGGCCTGGATCAGGTGGTCGCAGTGCACGGTGGAGGGTACGGCCGTGCGCGGTTTCCCGGCGTTCATAAATTGCAGCAGGGCCATCTGGGCCGTGGCATCCTGCATGGCAACCCGGTCGGGAGCGAAATACACATAATCCCGGCCTTTTCTGAAATCGCTGAGCTTATCCGGTTCATGCAGGTGGGCATAGAGAATTTTTTCGGACAGGCTGAGTGGCCGGTTTAGTGTTTGGCGGGCCTTTTTTACCCGGTTTTCGTAATACAGGTAGGTTTTTTTTATTAAACTTATATCAAACATAAAATGTGTTTTACTGATATTAACTTTTCAAGGCATATATTCGGTACCATAAACAAAAACAGCTTGTAAAAGGTTCCCTCCCGGTGTTTTAAGGTACCCCGGAAGACGTTTGTACGTATGCCGGATAAAGGTTGGGGTTTCTTTTTAGGAATCTGTTTCCCCGGGATCCGGACTTCGGAAGAAGGAAAAATGAACATTTCCGTATCGGCGCAGTTCGAGCCATTCGGAGTAGTCAGAGAAATCAACTTTCCCGGAATGCTCCAGAATGAACAGTCCGGCGTGAGCCAGCAGTTCACTATTCAGAACCAGTCGTGGCACCTCGTTGAACCGGGGATGATCGAAGGGGGGATCGGCAAAGATCAGGTCAAACTTTCCGGTGCTTGATTCCAAGAACCGGAAGGCGTTGGCCCGGACTGCCCGGATATGTTTTTCTCCGATTTTTGCGATGACTTCCTGGATGAACCGATGGTGCCGGAAATCGGTTTCCACGGATGTGATGTCTCGGCATCCCCGTGAAGCAAACTCAAAAGAAATGCTTCCTGTGCCGGAAAAGAGGTCCAGGATTTTCAGTGTTTTAAAATCAAGCCGGTGTTGAAGGATATTGAACAGGTTTTCCTTAGCCATATTGGTAGTGGGCCGGGCTTTGAATTGCCTGCCCGGATTGAACTGTCTGCCCTTGTATTTACCTCCTACGATTCGCATGTTCTATGGTTTTTGGATGAACTAAGCGGAATTTCCCGACAGCAGTCCCGGGGAAAAGCTGTTGAACAGATTGGTAAAGCGGGCATCGGGAAGCCGTTCGAGCAGGGAGCTGTATTGCAGAACCGGATTGTTCCGGTTAAGTGCCAGTTTGGGAAAATAAGCTTTGAGTCTTTGGTAAATGGTTTCCCTGCTGTTGACCATTCCGTCGAGCAGGATATTTCCAGGTTTCAGCCCCAGATTTTTAACGGTTCCCAGTATATAGTAAAGCTGATCGGTTTCGTGTTCCCAGTCATAGGTGTTGTAAAAGTTAATCCCGTCGTGCAGGCTGAGGATTTCCATCTGTTTCCTCAGGATACGGATTTTCAGCAGTGGATGCGCGGGCAGGTAACCCCGGGAAGAAAGCAGCAGGTCGTGTTGGATGTGGCTCCCGGGGTGTTTTTTCTGTAACAGGTCGTATATGCCCTGATCCAGTTCGTAGACGGCACAGGAAATCATGTCGGGGATCAGGGTATACATAATTTTTCCGGTTCGGCTTCGTTCTGTTGTGAGCCGGAAAAATGTTTCTGCCATTTCTTCGCGAAACAGAGACAGGGGAACCAGGGTGGTTTTCCCCGGCAGGGAAAGAAAAATGTTTGTTTTTTTGTAAGGAATCTGGAGCAGGTCTGCTTCTTCGTATATGGAGCGGAGTTTTTTTAGGTAGAATTCGGGTTCCAGGGTGAACGTGTCCTGGTGATAAAGGCAAATCACTTTCCGGGAACGGCTGTCCAGCACAGAAAAAGAAAATCCATCCAAACTAAGCTGGATGGACATAATATAAAAATCTTTGGATTGCTTTAAGTCAAAATCTTCATCAACAAGCGACAAGCGTTGCATAAGATCGTTTATTCCCAGTTACCTGCACTGTTGTTTGCTTCATCAAGCGAACCGACTTTAAGGCCGGGGTATTTGTTGTTAGTACGCCGTTCGTCATTCAGGTTGATTACCAGTTGCCGATCCAGATTTTTCAGAATAGTGTTGTTGTGTGCCTTGGCTTCGAAGACAGGAACCTTGATTCCCGATCCGGTGGCAACGATGGTTGCTCCCAGATGGAATTCGGCCACGGTGTCGGTTACCGGAACGTATTTTATCTTTTCAATCGGATATTTTTTACCGAACAGGGAATCGAGTACACTTACCCTGATTGTGTCGCGGATGATGCGTCCTTTCTTAATCGCCGTTTCTTCGTTCCAACCGGCTTCAATCATACTGTCGGTCAGCATTCCGATACGACGGACCAGACGGAGGGAATCGTGCTTGACAAAGGTAATCAGTGTATCCCAGCTACCGGTAAAACGTCCGTACTCATCTTTATATGCAGACTCAGCCTTTCGGATATCCTTAAGCTTTTGTATGGTTGCATTGTACCGGGTTGTTTTGGCTCGCTCAAAATCAATCGGACGTTCAATGCTCTTGTAAATCAAGAATCCGAATACAATTGCAATAATTATCAATAAGATCTGAAATGCTGTCTTCATCTCTGGTATTTTAGATGTTAGTTTTGTTTGCATGCAAATTTAAAAAAAAAATTAATCTTTCATCTGTTTATTTTTTAATTTTTAATGGTCAGATGTAACTTACCATTCGCAAATAATAATGCTCATTTTACCGGTTTGCCCGTTGGTTTTAGCAGAAGAAGCCAAGCCGGTGAAGTTGTGTTTTTTCTTAATTTTGCAGACATGTTGTTAAATCACATCAGGGATCACATCCTACGGAGTCTGGAATTTGACCCTACCCGGGGACAGGAGGAATTATCCGGTAAATTTGCTGACTTTATCTGCCGGCCGGAACAGGACAGTGTTTTTATTTTGAGAGGATATGCCGGGACCGGAAAAACAAGTATGATGCGTGCCCTGGTAGGTACCCTGGAGGCGTATAAGTTCCGGACGGTTCTGCTGGCTCCTACCGGAAGGGCGGCCAAGGTTCTGGCTTCTTTCACCGGAAAAACGGCTTTTACCATTCACAAGTGGATTTACCGACAGCAGTCTGCTACCGACGGAATGGGGCGTTTTTTGCTGAACCGGAATCTGGCCCGGAACTGTTTTTTTATTGTGGACGAGGCTTCCATGATATCCAATCAGCCGCTCGATTCTTCGGTATTTGGTTCCGGAAGATTGCTGGATGATCTGATTGAATTTGTGTACAACGGAAACAACTGCCGGCTGATTGTGGTGGGAGACACGGCTCAGCTTCCCCCGGTGGGCATGGAACTTAGTCCGGCTCTGAATGCCGCAGATATGAACGGATTTGGCTTACAGGTTGTTGGACACGAGCTTACCGAGGTGGTTAGGCAGGAAACCGGTTCGGGTATTCTTTACAATGCTACACGGATCCGGGAACAGATCAACGAACCCGAAGTGCTGCCTGTTTATTTCCCTTTCATCCTTAGAGGGTATGGAGATATTATCAGGCTTGGCGGCGAGGAACTTATAGAGCGGATATCCGTTTGTTACGATCATTACGGAGAGCAACAGACTATGGTGATTACCCGTTCCAATAAACGGGCTAACCTGTTTAACCGGGGAATCCGTTCGTCTATCCTTTATAAGGAAGCGGAACTTTCCACTGGCGATTTGCTGATGGTCGTTAAGAATAATTATTACTGGAAACCGGAAAACAACCGGACCGATTTTATTGCGAACGGCGATATTGTAAGGGTTACGGCCATCCGGCGTTACGAGGAACTTTACGGGTTTCGTTTTGCCGATGTGAGTCTGCAGTTTATGGATTACGATGATCAGGAAGTAGATTGTAAAATTTTTCTGGATACGTTGGATCTGGAATCGGCCAGCCTGAGCCGGGACGATAACCAACGCCTGTTCCGGTCGGTTGCGGAGGATTATGAGGAGATCCGCAACAAAAGGAAACGCTGGGAAAAGATCCGGGAGAATCCGTATTTCAATGCGCTGCAGGTTAAGTTTGCCTATGCGGTGACCTGCCACAAAGCCCAGGGCGGACAGTGGGATGCTGTTTTTGTGGATCAGGGATACCTTCGGGAAGACATGATTGACCGGGAATACCTGCGCTGGTTATACACGGCTTTTACCCGGCCGGTCAGGGAATTGTACCTGGTGAATTTTAACCGTGAATTTTTTGAGAGTGAAGCGTAAAAGAGAAAAATACCGAACTCATATATTGTGAATAAAAGGAATACGCACACTTAGCGTGCCAATTTTACGTGAAAATAAGGGAAAGGTTCTGACCGCGGTGCGGAGAGCGGGGAAACCGGTTAATTATCAGGACCGTATTCCGCAAATGTTATAAAACCGCAGGTTTTTCTTGGAGGAAAGGTGATAAGGACGTATCTTTGAATTAAGAAAACGTTCTGACATAAGGATATTTCCGCATTAATCCAAAATTGGCAAATTCAACAGTTTTTTCTAAAACGAGAAAGCTTTTGGAACGTTAAGACAGGCCTTGTAGTCCGGTTTCGGCCGGATGAGTAGTTTACTGCCGGTGGAAGTCTGATCGTTCCGGCACTCAAATCCTGTAAATCAGGGATTTTGCGCAATCGGGGTTAGTGCGGATTTTTTTTGTTTTTCAGACCGGACGGAAGCTTTCGGCCCGGGAGCAGCAGAAGCAGTATGGCTGATAGGAAAACGGCAATGCGGCCCAGATAATCGCCGTGACTGACATAAAATGTGGTGTGTATATTGGCTTGCAGGCTTCCTGTCAGGGCGGTTCTGCAATCTTGGGAACTCAGGGCCAGCAGGTCTCCCCTTTGATTGATCAGGGCAGAGATGCCGGTGTTGGCCGAACGGGCCACGCTGCGTCGGGTTTCTATGGCCCGCAGACGGGAAAAAGCCAGATGTTGCCGGGGGGCCGGAGTGCCTGTCCACCAGCCGTCGTTGGTTATGACTACCAGCAATCGGGCTCCCTGGCTGACAAGCCGGCTGACGTGTTCGCCGAAAGCAGATTCATAACAGATAACTGCAGCCACAGGCAGCTTGTTCCGGCCGGACAGGCAGGAGAGATTTTCCGGTGTTCCCAGACTTTCGGCCGTTCCGCCCAGACTGATGAGGTATTTCTCCAAAAAACCGAAGAGACCGGAATAAGGCATTTTTTCCACTCCGCTTACCAGAATGGTTTTGTGACTGGCTTGCAGACGGTCTGAACCGTCGATCAGCAGGGCCGAATTGTAGGCCGTATCCCGCTGGTTTGCAAGGGAGGTATCCGCGTGTTTCATCCTTTTCTGATCTTCCCCGCCTGTCCGGGTGATCGCTCCAAGGATGAACTGCAGATGTTTCCTGTTTTGTGCCCGCCTGTAAAAAGGCACGAGATACGGATGTGCTCCGGGGCTGCTTGTTAAGGACAGGGGCGGGAGGACTGTTTCCGGACCAATGACCAGTTCTGTTGAATCGTTCAGCAGCGAATCGGTGAGCTGCAGCAGAATCTGGATCTGGGCTGAATCGCTCAGTCCGCCAAACTTTTCCCTGTAGGGATCAATGTCGGGTTGCAGCAGGATGAGCTGGATTTTTTTTCCCTGATCCCGGTATCGGCGGTAGGTGTTTGCCGACCACAAGGAAGGAATGAGGAGCAGAGCCGGGATGAACAGCATCAGCGTAAGCTTAGATTCATGCCGGAGATCCGTAAGGCTTTTGTATAAGCGGAAAAACAACAGGTTTAGGCAAAGGATCCAAAAGGTGCCGCCCGGCACGCCGGTGTATTCGTACCACTGTATAAGCTGTACCTGACCGGCTAATCCGTTGCCCAGGTTCATCCAGGGCCATTCCGGTTCCAGCCTGCTGTGCAGGTATTCAAAAGCCAGCCAGCCGGTCAGCAAAAAGAGCCGGCCAAGCCGATTGCCCCTTTTCCTCCGGATTTGGTGGGCCAGCATCCACACAAAACTCATACAAACGGCATTCAGCATGATAACCAGGATAGCTCCGGTTACTGACACCTTGCCTATCCACCAGCAACTTAGTCCGTTCCAGGCAAAAAAACACAGCCAGGCCTGTCCGGAAAAAGCACAGGCGGAAGTTTTGTGACCTGGTTGCAGCAGCTCGTCTTCCACGGCCAGGAGGGGAAGAAACGCCACGATAAGAATCCAGCCGGGAAACAACTCCAGCCAGGGCAGGCTGAGCAGGATTCCCGAGAACAGGCTGAGGACAGTGTGCCGGCACCTGTTCATATGCCTGCAGAATTAAAGTTGTTAATAGCTGACTGTTGGTAACTTGTGATCCCGGTTTGTTGCATTTAAATAAATAATTACAAACTTTACGATGATAATCAAAAGCTGATTTTAATGAAGGACCTAAAGATAAGCATTTCCGGTAGGCGGATCAGTAATCTTATTTTATTTGTTTTGTTTTTTTTTGTTTCCATCCCGGTTCTGGAAGCCCAGGAATACAGGCAGGTTAAAGCTTTGAAAGGAGACGGGATTTATTCGCTGTTAAGGCGAAACGGCCTTCCTCCTGCCCGTTATCTGGAGGAATTTATTCGCCTTAACAAGAAGAATCTGGGTAAGGACAACAGCTTGTATGCCGGGCGCAGCTACAAATTGCCGGTAGTTGATGCCTCTCCTTCAAAAACTTCCCGTTCGCAGGTTTCTTCGGCGGTCCCGGCAGCTTCGCCGGATTCGGGCGGGGCAAAGGGGAATAAGATAAAAAGGTATGAGTTGTTCGGTTCAAAATACCGGGATGTGGTTCAGCAGGATGACAGGCTTTCGGGGGCGGTTCTTTATCTGGTGAGCGGACACGGCGGGCCAGATCCGGGAGCTGTTGGCCGTTACGGCAGTCACCAGCTTTGCGAGGATGAGTATGCTTATGATGTAACGCTCCGTTTGGCCCGGAGGCTGCTGGAACACGGGGCAACGGTTTATATGATTGTCCGCGACAAGAACGACGGCATCCGTGATGTCAGCTTTCTTCGGGCCGACAAGGATGAACGCTGCTATCCGGATCGGTCTATCCCCCGGAGCCAGGTGGCCCGGTTGCGTCAGCGTAAAGATGCGGTCAACACCTTGTATGGCCGTCATAAGGGAGCTTATCAGCGCATGGTGGTGATTCATCTGGATTCGCGCAGCAGGGGGCAAAACATCGATGTGTTTTTTTACCATTACGGGGGAAGTACTTCGGGGCGCAGGCTGGCGCTGAACCTTCAACAAACTTTCCGGGAAAAATACAATATGCATCAGCCGAACAGGGGATATCGCGGCACAGTGTCAGACCGCAACCTGTATATGCTGAAGTATTCTTATCCGCCAGCGGTGTTTATTGAGCTGGGGAACATTAACCATCGGCGGGACCAGCAGCGGTTTATGATTATTGATAACCGGCAGGCGCTGGCCAACTGGCTGACCGAAGGACTGATCCGCGATTATGCGGGAAGCCGCTGATCACCAGAGATCTTCTCCCTCATTGTCAAAAAAATTGTCCAGATCGCGGCGTTCTTTTTTTGTGGGGCGTCCGGTTCCGTGTTCCCGTTGCATCCAGCCCATGTTTTTCTGTATTTCCAGGATCTCCAGTTCCTTCGCGGAGGTCAGGTCACGTACAAAATCGGGCACCAGTTTTGCCCCCATACGTTTTTCGGTAAGCTGCAAGACTTCGTAGGTATAGGTTACCGGAGATTTTTTGATGCAGATCCGTTCACCGGTCCGGATCATCCGGGAAGGCTTGACAGGGAGACCACCAATAAACACCCGTCCTTTTTTACAGGCCTCGGTGGCCAGACTCCGGGTTTTGAAAAAGCGAACAGCCCACAGCCATTTATCGATGCGTACCTGATCTCCCATTTTATTTTCCGTTGAATTCGGTCATGGTCCGTTCCAGTCCGATAGTTCCGAAACCCAGAATGATCTTTATGCATAGTTTCATACGCTCAGGGAGGAGGGCGGTTTCTTCCGGCGTCCATTCTCCCAGTACATAGTCTGTTTGCCGGCCAAAAGGGAAATTGTTGCCTATGCCGAACCGCAGGCGGGCATATTGGCTGGTTCCCAGAGTTTCCTGTATGTTTTTCAGTCCGTTATGTCCGGCATTGCCGCCTTTGGGTTTGAGCCGCAAGGTACCCAGGGGCAGAGCCAGGTCGTCGTTGATTACCAACAGGTTCTCCAGGGGAATCTTTTCCTGACGGAGCCAGTAGCTGACCGCCTTCCCGCTCAGGTTCATATATGTAGAAGGTTTCAGCAGGATAAAGTTGCGGGCCTTGTATTTGTATTCTGCAACCCAGCCGTAACGCCGGTCGGTAAAAACAATATTGGACGCACCGGCTAATGCGTCCAATATTCTAAACCCGATATTGTGCCGGGTATTTTCATATTCCTTACCCGGATTTCCCAAACCGGTTATCAGATATTTCATTCGGTTAAAATTAATTGTTTTTTAGCGGTAACTCATGTAA
>JBFWIL010000076.1:0-10893 GCA_050256015.1 Mangrovibacterium sp.
TGGTTTACATGCCAGCAACGGGATCTTGTTTAACCACGAAAGTCCGGTTCGCGGCGAAACGTTTGTAACCCGCAAAATTACCCGGGCCATCAGCCGCATAGCTTTAGGCATGCAGGATACCGTTTTTCTGGGAAACCTTTCCGGAAAACGCGACTGGGGCCATGCCAAGGATTACGTGCGGGCAATGTACCTGATACTGCAACAGGATAAGCCGGATGATTACGTGATTGCCACGGGAATCACGACCTCGATCCGCGACTTTGTAAAAATGGCGGGCCGGGAAATAGGACTGGAAATTTCGTTTACAGGTGAAGGGACTGAAGAAAAAGGGTATATCCAGGCTATGGACGAAAAGGTATTTATCGAAAAGGTGGGAGAACAATATCTCGAAAATATACGGTCAAAGGTTGAAGGCCGAAGCCCTGTCGTGGCTGTGGATCCGCGGTATTTCAGGCCAACGGAGGTGGACCTTCTCATCGGCGATCCGGCCAAATCAAATACAGTACTAGGATGGAAACCGCAGTACGACCTGAAAGGGCTGACGGCAGACATGATGCAGTCGGACATCAGACTGATGAAACGGGATGCATACCTGAAAAACGGGGGATACCGGACACTTAATTACTTCGAGTAAGGAATGACGCGACCATGAAACGTCATTAAAAGAACATTAAATGCCGCATATTGCCTTTCCAAAAACGGTTATCCGGAATAAGGACACCGAAATAAATAAATCAATTTCATTTAATATTTATATAATTATGATTATTCGTAATTTTTTTAAATTGCTGCCGGAAAAAGGGATGTGGCGGATCATTCCTCAGGTTCGGAAGGACAGAATTGACGGGAAATTAAGGTCGGAACGTGGCAGGGCGGTGAACATCGAAGATTTGCCGGAACGTGCTCCTCTTTGGAAAAATAGGGAAGGAGTTGCCGCCGGATTAAAGGATGCGGTGGTCCTGGTAACCGGAGCCGCCGGCACGGTCGGTTCTGGTATTGTCCGCCGGTTGATGGCTTTCGAATGTAAACGGGTAATTCTGCTCGATCAGGCTGAAATGCCCCTCAGTGAGCTGCATAAGGAACTGCTTGCTTTTTCTCCGCGTCCGGGGGTTAAGGCCGTACTTGGCAGTGTGACTGACTCCTGCCGGATGCGTCATGTTTTTGAGGAGTGCCGGCCTCAATACGTGTTCCACGCTGCAGCCAATAAGCATGTGTCGCTCATGGAGGCTGCTCCTTATGAAGCCATTCTTACAAATGTAGGCGGAGCCAGTCTGCTGGCCGACCTGGCGGTGGAGTTTGGCGTGAAAAAGTTTATGATGGTCTCGACGAGTGATGCCGTAAATCCTTCCAATGTGGTGGGAATTTCACACCGGATCAGTGAAATTTATGTCCAGGCACTTGCCAGGTTACCACAAATGAAAACGCAGTTTATAACAACCCGTTTCGGTAATGTGTTGGGGTCGAACGGATCGGTGGTGCCCCTTTTCATAAAACAGATAGAAGCAGGCGGCCCGGTAACGGTAACTTCTCCTGATATTGCCCGTCGGTTTATATCCGTCGCTGAAACCTGCCGGCTGATACTGGAATCGGTCTTCATGGGGCGCGGCGGGGAGATTTACCTGTTTGACATGGGAGAACCGGTGAAAATTTATGATCTGGCGGTGAAAATGATCTCGCTTGCCGGACTGAAACCGGAGGTGGATATTCCCATCCGGTTTACAGGTCTGCGTCCCGGGGAAAGATTACATGAAGAGTCGGCTGCTTACACGGAAACAAGCATTACTACCTCCCATCCCCGGATAAGAATCGCAAAAACGAAGGAGTACAATTATGATGCAGTGAAGCATGCCGTTGACGAACTGCTTAAAGCCACACAAGCCGAACCGGCTGAAAGCCTTGTGCAACGCATGAAAACACTCGTTTCCGAATTTACGCGGTAGCCATCCGTAATCTGGCAGCCCTGAAAGAAATTAAAGTTGTTGCCCGGAATAAAATAAAAATTCCGTGTGATTCCGTTTTATATGGAAACAGCTAATGAATACGGAGATGAAATCCAGGATGTACTGCAGGGATATTATTCTATTGAATTCAAGTTCGATATTCAGGCATTTTAAAGGAAATCGTGGTATCTTGTAAGCACAAACAACGTTTTTAAAATGAAGATATTCTTTCTGTTGGCCCTTATGCTGATTTCTTCATGCGTATTTTCACAGACCTCATCATGGAATGCTTCAGTTGAAACATCCTGCCTGGCAGGTCACGGAAACTCCCTGCCTTTTTGGTTAACGCAGAATAAGCTGGGAAAACTATCAACACGTTCGAATATACAGGAATTGACGGAGGGTAAACTCACCGGATCTGTTTTGCTGAACAATAAGCTAACCTTCAGTTTCGGAACAGACCTGGCAATTCTGCTGGCAGAGAAAGACTCCCGCTTCAAAATAATCGAGGCTTTCGCCGGCTTGTCCGGCCGTATCCTGACCATCCGGGCCGGAGCTTTTGCCGATGATGAGATGCTTGGCGGCCTTTCAACCAGTAACGGTAGTATTGTCCGTTCTCGGAATTACCGCCCCTATCCTATGATCAGGGTCTCTACCTCCGGATATATCCCTTTTCTTTTCGCCAAAAAATGGTTGCGGTTCAAAGCAGAATACGATGAAGGACTTCTCCGGGATAACCGGATTGTCCGTCATCCGCACCTGCATCATAAATCCGTATCTTTTCTGTTTCTGACCGGGGAGTCGTTCCGTTTCTCGATAGGCGTTGATCATTATGTATTCTGGGGAGGTACCCAGGCGGACGGTAATAAGCTGCCGGGCAGCCTGAAAAGTTACTTACGGTATATTCTGGGTAAAAAAGGAAGTTGTGATTTTTTGGAAACCGATCAGATTAACGTTGCCGGCAACCAGCTGGGAGCTTATCTGATCACGGCCGAGAAAGATTTTGACGATTATAGTGTGGAGCTGCGCATTAGCCATCCTTTCGAAGACCATTCGGGAATGGAGCTCGACAACCTGCCCGATAATCTGTATTCCTGTTATATAAGAAAAAAGAAGACCGGTTCGCTGCTCGACGGGTTCCTGTTTGAATTCCTTTATTCTAAGAAACAAAGCGGAAGCTACCATCTTATATCAGGTCCGGGAAAGCATAAACGCGGAAATGATAATTATTTTAATCATGGCGTATATGGTACGGGTTTCTCATACAAGGGATACAGCATGGGAACGCCATTGTTTTACCCCCTTGCCGAAAATGAACAGGGTGTGATAAGCGGCTTTGAGAACAACAGGGTTGCAGCCTTCCATGCCGCGATGAAAGGCTGTCTTTCAGAGCGGCTCCGGTGGAAAATAATGTTAACGTGTTCGAGAAATTACGGAACGTTCAACAATCCTTACAGCTCAGTAAAAAAACAAATATACTCGCTTGCAGAGATCAGCTGGAACAGTAAAAAACTCCCGCTTTCTTTTTTGGGCCATATCGCTGCCGATCATGGCACCCTGGCTGATCATCGTTATGGTTGTGGCTTTTCGGTAATGTGGACACTTTATTAAACCATTAACCGGCGATGCCGGGGCTGCGGCAGGATAAAGGAGAAAATAACCGGACATAATAGACGTTGGTTGATCCGGGAAGTTTTGTTTTTCTTTTGTAACTTTCGTAGAATAAAAACCGATTGGTCATGAAACTGTTAAGCTATTCAGGTTGTCTGGCAGTGGTTTTGCTGACCATGCCGGGGGTTTCCCGGGGTCAGCCGGCAGGGGGTTATACGCGAATCCGGCTTCCGGCCGTAGCCGGTTCTTTTTATCCGGCCGAACCAAATGCTTTGATAAGTCAGCTTGCCGGTTATCTCCGTTCTGCCGGCAAGTCTCCGGAAAGCGGCCGGATTGCCGCGCTGATTGTACCGCATGCCGGCTATGTGTATTCCGGGGAGGTGGCGGCTTCGGCTTATGCTGTGCTGGAGCAGGAACAGGCTTTTGAGCGGGTGTTTGTGATCGGGACCAGTCATCATGTATGGCTGAAAGGGGGAGCAGTGGATACCCATGACGGGTACCGGACTCCCCTGGGGGTTGTGCCTGTCGATACGGAACTGGTCGGCCGGCTTATAAGAAGCCGGGACGTGTTTGAGGAACGCCCGGATGCCTTCGAAAAAGAACACAGCATAGAAGTGCAGCTGCCTTTTCTGCAGTACAGGCTTAAACACGGCTTTAAGCTGGTGCCTGTGCTGGTCGGACAGGCTTCTGCTTCTTCCTGCCGCGAGATTGCCCGGACCTTGCGTCCTTATTTCAACGAGCGGAATCTCTTTGTGGTAAGCAGTGATTTTTCCCATTATCCGGGTTACGAAGGGGCTCTTAAAGCCGACGGGGCTTGCGGAGAAGCCATTCAAACCAATTCGGCGGATAACTTTATAGCGGCTGTACGCCGAAATGAGGCGGCCCGGATACCCGGACTGGCTACCAGCGCATGCGGACAGGGGGCCATCATGAGCCTGCTGGGCCTGAGCGGGGAAACACAGGGCATGGAGGTTAAACACCTTCGGTATATGAATTCGGGAGACAGTCCTTTCGGAGACCGGAAACGGGTGGTTGGCTATCATGCTTTTGCCTTCTTGCGAGAAGAGCAGGGGGCGTCGTTTTCGCTTGACCGGGAGGAAAAGCTGCAGCTTCTGAAGCTGGCCCGTGAGGCGATCAGAGACAGGCTGAGCGGAAAACCGCTTCCGGAGATACGGGAAGCAGATCTCTCCGGACAGTTGAAAGTTCCCTGCGGAGCTTTCGTGAGTATCTATAAAAAAGGAAAGCTCAGGGGCTGCATTGGCCGGATGACTTCGCCGGAACCTTTGTACCAGGTAGTACAAAAGATGGCGGTGGCTGCGGCTACCGGAGATTCCCGCTTTGAGCCGCTCCGCCTGTCGGAAACGGGACAAATGGAGCTGGAGCTTTCAGTGCTTTCGCCGCTCAGACGGATCAGCAGCATCAGCGAATTTCAACCGGGAAAACACGGTATTTATATGGTCAGGGGAAACCGGAGCGGCACGTTATTGCCCCAGGTGGGCACGGAAACAGGCTGGAGCCGGGAGGAACTGCTGGATCATTGTGCACGTTACAAGGCGGGTATAGGCAGGGATGGCTGGAAACATGCTGAGCTGTATATTTACGAAGCGCTGGTGTTTGGAGAAAAAGACCTGAAGCCCGGACAATGAGGTATGCGGGTTTTCTGATGCGGATGATGCCGTTCCGCTCCGAAATGTCGCGACAGAACGGACAGGCTGTTAACGAAGAGCAGGGCGGGTGGAAACGCTGTCTCATGCTGCTTTTCCTCCTGGGCATGGTGAGCCTGAGCGGACAGCTTGTGCTGATCCGGGAGTTTATCAGTGTACTCGAAGGTAACGAGCTGATCGTTGGGGTGGTGATGGCTGTCTGGATGCTGCTGACCGGCTTGGGCGCCCGCTGGTCGGGCGGCAGGTCGGGGCGGGACAGGAATATGCACGGAGGATTTGTCTGGCTCCTGGTGCTGGCCCTGCTGCCGGCGATGCTGATAGCTGTGCTTTACTGGTTAATGTTCAGCCTGCTTCCGCCGGGTAAGATGGCTGGTCCCGGAACAGCCCTGGCCGGGATCGTGGTGTTGCTTTTTCCTCTTTGTTTCCTGTCGGGAGCTCTGTTTCCCCTGCTTGCGGCCGGCCTGTCACGCGCCGGAAGGAAAAACCGGACGGGCAGAGCTTATGCCTGGGAATGCTGGGGCAGCCTGGCCGGAGGACTGCTTACGGGTTTGTTGCTGTTCCGGTATTTCGGGGCCATGGAAGTAGGCGCACTGATGGGCGGGACGGTCTGTATGGCGGGAGCACTCATAAACCGGACGGGCAGGCTGGCCGTCAGGCTTGGCGTACTGCTGGCCGCCGTGCTGATTCCATTCCTGTTTTTCCGCTTGCAACCCGGACTGCAAATCAAAAAGCTGCTATACCCCGGGCAGGAGATACTGCTTGACCAGCCTACGCCTTACGGTAACCTTACCGTAACCCGGCAGGCCGGACAACTCAATTTTTATGAAAATCATTCGTTGCAGTTTTACACGGACAACCGGATGCTGAGTGAGGAATCTGTTCATTACGCCATGCTCCGGCACGGCCATCCGCGTAAGCTGCTGCTTATCTCGGGAGGGATCTCCGGCATGATCGGTGAAGCGATGAAATATCCGCTGGAACAGCTTACCTACCTGGAGCCTGATCCGGCTGTTTATACGCACTGGAAGGAACTGACATATGTTCATGACGAACGGAAGACGGTGCGGTTTGTGCCGAAAGATATCCGTACATACCTGCAGCAGACGCCGGACCTGTTTGATGTGGTTCTGATCAACCTGCCGCCTCCTTCCAGTCTGGGGATAAACCGGTTTTATACGAGCGAATTTTTTGAATTACTGAAAGGGCATTGTACGGAACAAACGGTGGTGTGCACGAGCCTGCCTGCCGCGGCAGGCTATGCTGACAGGGAAGCCCGCGCCATGCAGGCCTCGCTTTGGAACACCCTGGGCAGGCATTTCCGGCAACGGTTGCTGGTGCCGGGAGAGCGCTTTTATTTCCTGGCTTCCGATAGCTGTCTTACTTATGAATTTTCCGAAGCGCTGAAGGAAAAGGAGCTGAATAACAGCTATGTCAACAGTTATTATATGGAGGAGGAACTGCTGGCCCGCAGGGCCCGCGAACTGGTAGCCGACTTTGATACGGAAACGCCGGTGAACCGCGATTTTTTCCCTTTTATGTTTATCAGGCAGACGGCTCACTGGCTGAGTCATTTCCGGCTGGGCATCGGCCTGGTAGTCGGAATACCGGTGCTGCTGTTCGTGGCTGGACTGTTCCGGCTGGGACCCGTTACGGCCGGACTTTATCTGGGGGGCTTCGGTTCTGCTGCCATGGAAGTGATTTTGCTGCTGGCTTACCAGGTGTATTTTGGCAGTATTTATCTTTCTGTCTCCCTGTTTTTTGGCGTTTTTATGGGTGGACTTGCCCTGGGGAGCCGCTGGAAGGGACCGGGTGCCGGGAGCAGTCCCGGATTCGTTTTGGGCAGGGTTCCTTATTATGCCGCCCTGCAGTTTTTGCAGGCCCTGCTGTGCATCTTGCTACCGGCTTTGGTGCTGGTGACGGGAAGACTTGCAGAAAACGGATTGCCTGTAAAATTGCTTTTTTTTCTGCCTGTGTTTGTCCTTTCTTTTGTCTATGGTCAGGTGTTTAACAGGGCTGCGGCCTTGCAAACGGCCGGATACCGGAAAGCTTCGGCTGTGAGTTACAGTACCGATCTGGCCGGCTCGGCCCTGGGTGCTTTTCTGGCCCCGCTGCTTTTACTGCCGGTGACGGGACTTTGTTTTTCCTGCCTTATTGCGGGCATGCTTAACCTGGGGGGAGGATTATGGGCTATGCGAATAAGCCGCTGAAAAATGATTTTTATTCGGTGCGGGATGAAACGGGAAAGCCGGAACCGACGTAAAATACCGGTGGCAGCGTTCTCAGGAACCGGTTGTTTTTAACGGTATCGTCCTGTTGAACGCGTTTTCTTGAAAAAAACAATAAAAAAAAGGTTTGACAGGGATGAACAAACGTGAATTTATCAAAACCACCCTGCTTGGGGCAGGGGCCGTGGCCTGCACGTCAGGTGCCGCAACGGACCTGTCTGCGAATAAAGAACCATGGAGGGAAGCCGAATTTTACACGGCAGGTCCGCGCGGACTGCGTTGTCTGCTTTGTCCGAATGCCTGCACGTTACGGGAGGGGGAGACGGGCGACTGCCGTACCCGGGTGAACCGGAAAGGAAAACTTCTTACCCTGGCATACGGCAATCCCTGTGCACTGCATGTTGATCCGGTCGAGAAAAAACCCCTCTTGCATTTTCTTCCTGAAAGCCGGGCTATGTCAGTGGCCATTGCGGGTTGTAACCTGGCTTGTCTGAACTGCCAGAACTGGACCATCTCCCAGCGAAGTCCGCTGGAAACGGATAACCTGGATCTGCCTCCCGAACGCCTGGTGAAAACCTGTCTGCAGGAAGACTGTGCCAGCCTGGCATATACGTATTCCGAGCCGATCGTTTTTTATGAATATATGTACGACACAGCACGGCTGGCCCGGCAGGCCGGGATCCGCAACCTGATGATTACGGCCGGCTATATAAACCGGGAACCGCTTAAAAAACTCTGCCGGGCAATAGATGCGGCCAATGTAGATCTGAAGTCGTTCAGCGAGGAGATTTATCAACGGCTTAATGCCGGAAGCCTGCAGCCCGTGCTTAATACTCTGCAAACCATGAAAGCGGAAGGGGTGTGGCTGGAGATAACCAACCTGGTGGTTCCCTCATGGTCAGATGATACGGACATGATCCGCCGGATGTGCGGCTGGCTGGCCGAACACGGTTTTGAGGATACCCCCCTCCACTTCAGCCGTTTTCATCCTACCTATAAGCTGAACCGTCTGCCGCCTACGCCGGTAAGCACATTGAAGCAGGCCCGCGAAACAGCCAGGCAGGAAGGTCTGCATTATGTTTATATAGGCAATGTGCCTGAAGCCGGCATGGAAGATACCCTGTGTCCTTCCTGTCACCGGCGGGTCATTGAAAGACTGGGGTTTCGCGTGCTGGACAGGCGGCTTACAGACGGAAAATGTGATTTTTGCGGAGCGGAAATAGCCGGCGTATGGAGCTGATACCGTATTTCTGCTTATTTTTGCCTGTTAACCGATTTCACTCCTGTGGTTTTCCCGTTTTGCGGCGCAGGGATGAAGCAAAGACAACAGCATGAAGCAGATTATGGAATGTGTTCCCAATTTCAGTGAGGGAAGGGATCCGGCAGTTATTGCCGCCATCAGGGAAGTTCTGAGCGGGACCGAAGGCGTACGGCTTTTGCATGTGGATGCAGGACATGCGGCAAACCGTACGGTGATGACCTTTGCCGGGACTCCGGAGGCTGTGCAGGAAGCGGCTTTCCGGGCTATTCGCAGGGCTTCGGAACTGATCGATATGCGAAAACACCGGGGGGAGCATCCCCGTTTTGGCGCTACCGATGTGTGTCCGCTGATACCGGTCAGGGGGATCAGCCTGGATGAAGCGGCAGCGTACGCACACCGGCTGGGAAAGCGGGTGGGGGAGGAACTGGGCATTCCTGTGTACTGCTATGAGGCAGCTGCTACGGCAGAGCATCGGCAAAGCCTGGCCGCCTGCCGGGCAGGAGAGTATGAAGGGCTTTCGCAAAAAATGAGGCAGGAGGGCTGGTTGCCCGACTATGGCCCGGACTGCCTGAATGAACGTTCGGGGGCTGTTGCCGTGGGCGCCCGCAGCTTGTTGATTGCATGGAATGTGAACCTGAACACCCGGGATAAGGCTGCGGCCCGGACTATTGCCGGCGAGTTGCGGGAAAGTGGAATTCCGCTGCGCGACCCGGAAACAGGACTTCCCTTGTACGACGCGGCAGGCCGTATGTTACGCCGGCCCGGCAGACTGAAAAAAGTACGGGCCATAGGCTGGTATATGGCGGAGTATGGCAGGGCCCAGGTGTCTATGAACCTTCTGGATTACAGGCATACTCCCATGCATAAGATATGGGAGGCAGTGGCTGAAAGTGCCGGACGGCAGGGCCTTCGCATAACAGGATCGGAACTTGTCGGACTGATTCCGCTGGAGGCGCTTACTGCTGCCGGAGCTTATTTCCTCCGCAAAGCCGGGAAAAAGGATCAGACAGCAGAGCAGGAGCTCATTCAAACAGCTGTCCGGGAGATGGGGCTGGACGAGCTTGCCCCCTTCTGCCCGGAGCAGCGGATCCTGGAATATCTGCTGAACAGCTGAGATTATTTTTCTTCCGGGTATTCAATGCGTACGTGGTAGATGTTGATAAGCTTTTCCAGCAGCGTTTCCTTGAGTATGTTGATGTCGCGCATGGTAAGCTCGGCATCGTCGAGCTGACCTTCTTCAAATTTTTGCCGGACCATCCGTTCAATCAGCTCCCGTATGTTTTCAGGGGTTTTCCCTTTCAGAGCACGGGTGGCTGCTTCAATGCCGTCAATGAGCATGACCACCGAAGTTTCCCGACTTCTCGGGGCGGGACCGGGATAGCTGAATTCGGCCGGATCGACCTTTTCCTCCTGATGTTCGTTCTTGTACATCGTATAAAAATACCTGGCCTGTGAGGTTCCGTGATGACTGGTGATAAAATTGATCAGTACTTCAGGCAGCTTGTGCCGCCTGGCCAGTTTTACCCCGTAGGTTACATGGTCAATGATGATCTGTGCACTTTCCTTGTAGCTTAGCTTGTCATGCGGATTGGCGCTTCCTGACTGGTTTTCAATAAAATAAACCGGTTGTCTGGTTTTTCCTATGTCGTGGTACAGGGCTCCGGCATAGGCCAGGTACGGGTTTCCTCCAATGCGGTGGATGACGGCTTCGGCCAGGTTGGCAATCTGCAGGGAATGCTGAAAAGTTCCGGGCGCATCTTCGGCCAGTTTCCGCAGCAGGGGCTGGTTGGTGTTAGACAGTTCGATCAGCGTTACGTCAGATACAAAGCCAAACAGCTTTTCAAAAACATAGAGCAAGGGGTAGACCAGAAGAATAAGCATAGCATTAAGGGCAAACCACTGCAGGTTTTGCCAGCGGATGGATTCCATATTGCCTTCCTGCACCATGGACAAGGCAAGGTAAAGAATGCTGTAGCTCAAAAAAACCCATAGTGCGGTAAACACCAGGTGGGAGCGCCGGTGCAGTTTGTACAGCGTAAAGACGGCGATAATTCCCGTAATCAGGTTCAGAAAGATGAACTCGTAGTTGTTGGGGGCAAAATAACCTATGAGCAGGCAGGCGACCATCAGGGCATATATGGCCGTGCGCGAATCTAAAAAAATGCGTAACAAAATAGGCAGTATGGCAATGG
>JBFWIL010000077.1:0-10733 GCA_050256015.1 Mangrovibacterium sp.
AAGACGCGGAGGTTTAGATAAAGGAGGAGCTGAAGCAGTTGGAGGTGTGGTTGTGGCAAGATATGGCGCAAATCCATTGCATACAATTGATAATGTAAAACAAAAAATTGCGGAAATTGAACCAGGATTACCTTCAAAAACATTGCAAGATGGAACGGTCTCAAAAGTTACACTTGTTCCTTTCTACGACCGGACTGGTTTAATAAAAGAAACATTGGGAACACTGGAAGAAGCAATTTCGCTTGAGTTATTAATTAGTATTATTGTCGTAATTGTTCTTGTTTTAAACCTGAGAGCTTCCTTTTTAATATCCAGCTTATTACCTGTCGGAGTATTAATTACATTCATTACCATGCGTCAATTTGGTGTTGACGCAAATATTGTGGCACTTTCTGGTATTGCAATCTCTATAGGGGTAATGGTTGATGTCGGGGTGGTTTTTACAGAAAACATTATCCGGCATATTGAATTGCCACAAAACAAGGGTGTTAGAGGAAAGAAACTTATGAATGTAGTTTATGAAGGAACTACCGAAGTGGCAGGTGCAGTATTAACTGCATTAGCCACAACGATTATAAGCTTTCTGCCGGTTTTTGCCATGGAAGCCGCTGAAGGAAAATTGTTCAAGCCTCTGGCTTTCACAAAAACCTTCACCATGTTATCAGCCCTTCTTGTTGGCCTGACTATTATACCTACGCTTGCCAATCTTATATTTTCCGTTCGTTTTGACAAAAACAAATACCGAAAGATACTCAAGCTGGTATTAGCAGTTGCAGGAATAGTAATTTCAATAGCTACAGGGTATTATGTTGCTTTGGCATTAACAGCTTATGGTTTGAATGCATTCTTTGCAGACCATTGGTCAGAGTCGAAAAAGGATTGGATTAATTATATCAATGTCATCATAACAGGTATCGTAATCCTTTTCTTCCTGACCAAATCATGGTTACCACTGGGTGCGCAAAACAGTATGCTTGCAAACTTCCTGTTTGTAATTGTTATCGTTACAATTATTCTTGGTGCATTGTCAATGGTTGTGATCTTTTACCCTAAATTATTGAACTGGGCTTTAAACAATAAACGGAAGTTCTTGATAGCTCCAATTCTAATTGTTGTATTCGGGATAACCACATGGCAGGGATTCGATAAACTCTTTGGATTTATGCCGAAGTATATAAAGAACACTAACCTGTACAATACACTTTCTGAGAAAATACCTGGTGTCGGTAAAGAATTTATGCCTTCGCTGGATGAGGGTTCATTTTTGCTCATGCCCAGCACAATGCCTCATTCAGGTATTGAAGAGAACCTTGAGGTAATCAGAATTCTCGACAAAAAAGTAAATTCTATTCCCGAGGTAGAAAGTGTAGTCGGAAAATGGGGACGTGTAAATTCTGCCTTAGACCCTGCGCCTACCTCAATGTACGAGAATGTTATTAATTACAAACCGGAATATATTCTGAATGAAAAAGGACATCGTATGCGGTTCAAAACGGATAAGAAAGATGCTTTTATTCTTGCTGACAGAACTACTTACAATCCTAAAACAGATGGTTTCAGACTAATTGCAAAAGAAAATCTGATAGAAGATAAAAACGGTGATTACTTCAGGCAATGGAGGGATGAAATTGAATCGCCAGATGATATATGGGATGAAATTATTAAAAAGTCTACCATTCCCGGATTAACATCAGCTCCAAAACTCCAACCTATCTCTACTCGTTTGGTAATGCTTCAAACAGGTATGAGGGCTCCGATGGGAATTAAAGTATTTGGTCCCGATTTGGAAAGCATTGAGAAAGTAGGTTTCGAACTTGAAAACCACCTAAAACATGTGGAAGGTGTGGAAGGCATGTCGGTATTTGCTGACCGTGTGGTTGGTAAACCTTACCTCGAAATGGAAATTAATCGCGATGCTATTGCCCGCTACGGAATTACCGTAAAAAGTTTGCAGGCCGATATCAGCAGTGCGATCGGAGGTATGCAACTAACAACCACCGTTGAAGGAAGAGAGCGATTCCCTGTTCGTTTAAGGTATGCCCGTGAATTCCGAGACAATCCTGAAGATCTAAAAAAGATCCTGATTCCGGCTATGAATGGTCTTCAGATTCCTTTGGGCGAATTAGTAACTTTCCACTATGTAAGAGGACCACAATTAATTAAGAGTGAAAACACGTTCCTTGTAGGTTACGTTATTTTCGACAAACAAGATGGATATGCAGAAGTTGATGTAGTTGAGAATGCTCAGAATTATTTAAATGAAAAGATAGCATCGGGCGAATTTAATGTTCCGACTGGCGTAAACTACGTATTTACAGGGAATTATGAAAGTCAAATCAGGGCAACAAAACGTTTAATGATTGTCATTCCAATTTCGTTGATTGCTATTTTTCTGATTCTCTACTTCCAGTTCCATTCGGGAACATCCACTTCGTTGATATTTACCGGAATTGTTGTGGCCCTTTCCGGCGGATTTATCATGTTGTGGCTGTACAGTCAGCCCTGGTTTATGAATGGAACATTGGGCGGAATACACCTGCAAAACCTCTTCCAGATAAGAACGATTAACCTGAGCGTGGCAGTCTGGGTAGGCTTTATCGCCTTATTTGGTGTGGCTACCGATGATGGTGTATTAATCAGTACTTACATCAAACAGTTACAAGAAAGGAACAATCCGAAGAGTATTAAAGATATACGGGCAATTATCCTGGAAGCAGGCTCAAAAAGGGTACGCCCGGCAATGATGACCACAGCCACTACAATTATTGCATTACTTCCCGTGCTTACCTCGACAGGCAAAGGTTCGGATATAATGGTTCCAATGGCAATCCCTCTTTTTGGAGGAATGACCATTGAAGTATTGACGATGTTTGTAGTACCCGTACTTTACAGTATGTGGCAGGAAGGCAGAATTAAAAAAGAATTGAAAAAACAAAAAGCTTAAACCATGAAAAATTTCAAAATTATAGTCATAGTAATATTTGTACTGATAACTTCTGCAGTTTCGGCACAACAGGAGGATTTAAATAATTACCTGAAAATTGCGGCAGAAAACAATCCCGGGTTAAAGGCAAAATTTAATGACTACATGGCAGCATTGGAAGTTGCTCCGCAGGTAAAAGCCTTGCCCGACCCACAGATTGCATTTGCTTACTTTATCAGCCCGGTTGAAACACGTGTTGGTCCACAGCAGTTTAAACTATCTGCATCGCAGTTTTTCCCTTGGTTTGGAACTTTAAAAGCGAAAGGAAATGCGACAGTTCAGGCTGCAAAAGCCAAATACGAACTGTTTAAGGAAACCAAATCAGAGCTGTTCAATGAAGTAAAAGGAACATACTTCAACCTTTATTTCAACAAAAAAGCCATTGCAATAACATTGGAAAACTTAGGTATTCTCAATACGTTTCAAAAACTTGCTACAATAAAATTTGAAGCAGGTTTGGTGTCGGTTGTCGATGAATACCGAATTGAAATGGAAGTCAATGAACTTGAAAATCAGCTTGCTTTATTAAAAGATAAGGAACTTGCACTTGAAATGATTTTTAAAAACCTTTTAAACGCCGGTAATGTACAAGCAATTTCTTTACCTACAGATTTGTGGAGGGATGATTTTCCTTTGGCGAAACAAGCTGCGCTTGATTCTGTTTCCACATACAATCACCAGTTGTTAGCAATTGATTTTCAGCAGGCATCCTTAGATTATAAAAGAAAAGTAGCTGAGTTTAGCACCAAACCCAATTTTAAACTTGGGTTCGATTATACATTTATAGGAAAGGGAGATAACAATCTGGCTGGGAAAAATGCTTTTGTATTTCCTACAGTTGGCATTACAATTCCCCTATACAGGAACAAATACAAGGCTAAAGTTCAGGAGGTGATTTATCTTGAAGCAGCCAAATCTTTCGAAAAGGAAAATAAAAACGATCTGTTGGAAAACCTTTTTGAAGATAGCTGGAAAGACTACATAGATGCAAACAGAAGGATTCACTTATACGAAACTCAACTTGAGCTCGCCTTGAAATCAATAAAAATTCTTGAAACTGATTATGCTACAGGGAATAAAAGCTTTGAAGAAATCTTAAGGATGGAGAGAAAGGTTTTAAAATACCATCTGGAAAAAGAAAAATCGATTGCCGATAAACAGGCAGCTATATCATTTCTTAATTATTTAATGGGCAAATAACAAATTAGTCATCATGAAACGAAGCATGATTTTTTACCAAAAATCGCCCAAATGCATGGAAATAAGCAAAATCATGCGAGTTTCATACCGTTGGTAAGCGTCTCAAAGTGATGAGGTGTAATACGCATATTGCAGTTAGTTAAATTGAAAAAATAAACAGATGAAAAATATAAAACAAAACCTAACATTAGTTACCGGAACTTTAATAGTTGGAATTTTATTAGGCTGGGTTTTTTTCCACTCCGGCAAAACAAGCACGGTACATCAGAAAGGACAAAATATTACAGAACACGAAGATCACAACCAGGAATCGAAAGACCCAACAACCTGGACTTGCTCTATGCACCCACAAATAAAACAGGACAAACCAGGAGATTGTCCCATTTGCGGAATGGCTTTAATTCCGTTGGTCTCGATGGATGCAGAAAGTAAAAATGTTGACCCCAACGAAATAATGATGACCGAGTCTGCTGCCAATTTAGCTGCCATTCAAACTATGGTTGTGGGAACCGGAACTCCGGAAAAATCCATACATCTTCAGGGAAAAATACAGGAAGACGAGCGAAGGATTTCAGAATTAACAGCACGTTTTGGAGGACGTATTGAAAAACTCTTTGTGAATTTCACAGGGCAAAATGTAAAAAAGGGAGAGAAACTGGCAACCATTTATTCGCCGGAACTTGTAACTGCTCAACGTGAACTTCTGGAAGCCATTGCCTTTAAAGAATCACGACCTGCATTATATACTGCGGCACAAGGAAAACTAAAGTTGTGGAATTTAGCCGATGAACAAATAAAAGCCATAGAAGAAAAAGGTGAACCGCAATTGTATTTTGATGTCTTGTCTCCGATTTCAGGAACAGTTACTATGCGACACGTAGCAATAGGCGACTATGTAAACGAAGGTAAAGCTCTTTTTGAAGTTGTTGACCTGACAAAAGTATGGGCATTGTTTGACGCTTATGAAAGCGATCTGCCATGGATTAAGTTAAAGGATGAAGTTGAATTTACCATTCAATCATTGCCGGGTAGAAATTTCACAGGAAAAGTATCATTTATAGATCCATTCATTGATGCAAAAACCCGCGTGGCAAAAGTCAGGGTTAACCTGAACAACCCAAAACTGGAAATAAAACCGGAAATGTTTACCAATGGAATTGTAAATTCAAGAATTGCTGTATCCGGAACAGAAATTCTTATTCCTAAAACAGCATTGCTTTGGACTGGGAAAAGAGCCGTTGTTTATGTAAAAGTTCCAAACCGTGAAAATCCATCTTTTCTTTATCGTGAGATTGTATTGGGACCGGAAGCCGGAAACTTTTATGTAGTTGCTGAGGGCTTGGAAAAAGGCGAAGAGATTGCCGTAAACGGAGTATTTAAAATTGATGCTGCTGCGCAGTTACAAGGTTTACCAAGTATGATGAATCCGGAAGGAGGTGTCGTATTAACCGGGCATAAACATGAAGAAAGCAAGTCTCATTCCGCTCATGGAGAATATACCTCATTTAAAGTCTATGGTAATTGCGAGATGTGCAAAGAGAGGATTGAAAAAGCTGCAAAATCTATAACAGGCGTTGAATCTGCAAGTTGGGATAGTAAATCTCAGATATTACACTTAAATATTGATAACTCAAAAACAAATAGCGATGAAATTCAAAAGGCAGTAGCAGCGGTCGGTCATGATACAAACATGCATGAGGCAAAAGATGAAGTTTACAACAAACTACCCGATTGCTGCAAATACGACAGGACTACAAAAAAAGCTAACTCTCATACAGATCACAAGAAGTAACGAATTGCCGTAAGACGGTTTTCCACGGCCACTGAGGGAGATCATGTATTTTCATAACATCTGGCAATAACGCGAAAAGCAGAGGTGCAGCAGGCAAAAGGTCTTATAAGGTACTGCCAAGTCAGGAACTTCGATTTAGCAACTTGTTTTGAAATGGGCTTGTGCGTTAGATGAAATCAACTCTTGCAATTTCGGAACGAACTGTTTATGCCGGAAGCTTTTCTTAATTCCTAAAAAATGAACATGGTCCGACTAATACCCTACTTCAATAAAATGAATCTCATAGCGCTCAGAAATTTGTAAACAAATTTATTTTAAAGTCTCTCCTATATATCTCGTTATTAATACTTTGCGATATTTCAATGGACAAACCAAATGATAAAGTAAAAGCGTCTTATTATGCCTTTTTGTAATATGATCACTCATCCTTTAAAAATACGCTTTTCCAAAGCGTAATGAAAACCTTTAGGTTTTCGAAATTGAGCGGGAACTTAACAAGACAGGTGGGTATTCATCGAACCTGAAAAAAGTAGTCGATTTAGTGACCAAAATATGTCTGAATCCCTTGCTATTATGGGATAGTTCAGATTTATACGGCAAGCGGATATTCCAAAATTTGCTGTTTCCTGAAGGAATTATCTATAATCGTGAATTAGACAATTATCGAACCATGCGTGTAAACTCATTTTTTTCTTCAATCCCGCAACTGGCAAGGGTTCTGGGAGGAGATAAAAAAAGGGATTCTATCAAATTTGATAAAATCCCCACTTGGGTGGGCCCAGCTGGGCTTGAACCAGCGACCCCCTGATTATGAGTCAGGTGCTACTAACCAACTGAGCTATGGGCCCAAAGCTTGTTTTTAGGATTGCAAGTTTACAATATTGTCGGAATATACACAAGCAAAATCATAAAAATTCCCGTCAACTCAGCCCTGCCCGGGCTTCGGCTTATCCGGCTTCCGGTCAAGCTGACTGAACTGCTTCCAGTAAAACAGGATGATGCTGAAAATCCCGATAGTTATGGACGAGTCTGCAAGATTAAATACCGGCCGGAAAAACAGGAATTCCTGTCCGCCCACGACAGGGAACCAGCCGGGATAGTGTCCTGAAATCAAGGGAAAATAAAACATATCGACCACCTTGCCGTGCAAAAATCCGGCATAACCGTCAGCCTCGGGAAACAAAACAGCCACCTGGCCGTAGCTTTCATTAAAAATCAACCCGTAGAAAGCACTGTCGATGATGTTGCCGATGGCTCCGGCCAGGATCAGGGACACACAGACAATAAAGCCCATGGGAAGATCACCCCGCCTTATCAGTTTGACCAGATACCAGCCAATGGCGGCTACAGCAACAATCCGGAAAAGACTCAGGAACATCTTGCCGTACTCTCCGGCAAACTCAAAGCCGAAGGCCATGCCGTTGTTCTCCACAAAGTGGATCAGGAACCAGTTACCCAACACGGGGAATTCCTCCCCCAGCATCATATGCGTCTTAATCCAGATTTTCAGGGCCTGGTCGGCCAGCAAAACCAGGAAAACAATCACGAAAGATTTTTGCAGTTTTGACATAAATCCATTATAAAAAAAGATGATTGGACACAACTTTCCCAATCATCCAACTTTGCCGTCAGTCTTAACTTACTTCTGGTTCTTCTTGGCATCAATACTCAGAGTAGCATGAGGTACTGCACGCAAACGCTCCTTGGAAATCAACTTTCCGGTTTCCCTGCAAATCCCATACGTTTTGTTTTCAATACGAATAAGTGCTGCCTGCAAGTGCTGAATAAACTTTTGCTGGCGCTGGGCCAGCTTACCTGCTTCTTCCTTGGAAAGCGTTGCAGCCCCTTCTTCCAGTACCTTAAAGGTGGGTGAAGTATCCTGCGTATCGTTTCCGTCGCTCTGAGTCAGTGAATTCTTGTACAACTCATAGTCTTTCTGCGCTTTCTCAAGCTTGGCCAATATAAGTTGTCTGAATTCCTCGAGCTCTGCATCCGAATATCTGGTCTTTTCTGCCATAATCCCTAAATTTAGGTTTATTAATGCGGAACTGAATGGCTTTCCATTCGGTTCCTAAATTATAAAATAATTTTGAATTGGCATGATATAGGTTTCGGCTCTGCATTCTTTGTCAACTCTTTTTTTCAACCGAAATAAGTGCTTCCACATCTTGTTCAATCTCAACGATCGTTCCCTGCCCGTCATCCAGTGCATCCACCAGATTCAGTTCCCGGGCAAGAGTCTGGCTGCAGATATAGTCTTTAAAATTACTCACTGCTTCATTATAACAGTCATCTCGAACAATCTTCAGGCTGATCCGGTCGGTAACTTCAAAATTTTTATCCTTACGAATATTCTGTATTTTGTTTATAAATTCTCTGGCAATGCCCTCTTGTTTCAGCTCTTCCGTGAGGCTGAGATCCAGGGCAATGGTAAGGTCTCCATCGGTGGCCACCAGCCATCCCGGAATATCTTCCGTAGAGATCTCCACATCAGTGACGGAGAGCCGGACAGACTGTCCGGACACTTCCATCTCATAAAAACCGGCTTTTTCCAGACTGCCGATATCCTGCTGGGAAAAACCGGCAATGACTGCGGCAATCTGCTTCATGATCTTCCCGTACTTCGGCCCCAGCGTCTTAAAATTGGGTTTGATCCGCTTTTTGATGATACCCGTGGCGTCGCTAAGGTATTCCACCTGCTTAACGTTTACCTCAGTGAGCACAATGTTTTCCACAGCTTCAAACTGTTTTCGGAAATCCGGATTCAATACGGGAACCATAATCCGGGCCAGGGGCTGACGTACTTTTAGCTTTTCCTTCCTGCGGAGTCCGAGCACCATGGAAGAAGCACGCTGGGCAATAGCCATCCGTTTCTCCAGTTCGCTGTCGATCAGCGACCGGTTGGCGACCGGGAAATCCGTAAGATGAACACTGCAGTTAGTCTCTTTAGCTGTAACCCGGTTCAGGTCGGTGAACAAGCGATCGGCATAAAAAGGCGCAATCGGCGCCATCAGTTTGGCTACAGTCACCAAACAGGTATAAAGTGTCTGGTAAGCCCCGATCTTATCCGGTCCGTACTCCCCACCCCAATAGCGCTTCCGGCTGAGCCGCACAAACCAGTTACTCAGGTTTTCCATTACAAATTCCGCGATTGCACGGCCGGCCCGGGTGGGCTCATAAACCGACAGGCTTTCATCCACTTCCAGTATCAGACTGTTCAGTAAGGAAATAATCCAGCGATCCAGCTCCGGACGCTGTTTCAGCGGAATTTCTTCTTCCCGGCAGATAAAACCGTCCACATTGGCATAAAGGGCAAAAAAGTTATAGGTATTGTACAGTGTTCCGAAAAATTTACGGCGCACCTCATCCACCCCGGCCACATCGAATTTCAGGTTGTCCCAGGGCTGGGAATTGGTCAGCATATACCAGCGCAACGGATCGGAACCGTAAGTTTCAATGGTCTTGAAGGGATCAACGGCATTGCCCAGTCGTTTCGACATCTTGTTCCCGTCCTTATCAAGCACCAGTCCGTTGGAGATAATGTTTTTAAATGCTACCGAACCGCTAATCATGGTCGCGATGGCATGCAGGGTAAAGAACCAGCCCCGGGTTTGATCGACCCCCTCGGCAATGAAATCGGCCGGGAACACACTGTGCCCTTCCTCCCGATGATATTTGTCCTGGTTCTCAAAAGGATAGTGATGCTGGGCATACGGCATGGCTCCCGAATCAAACCACACATCGATCAGGTCCGGTTCCCGGAACATTTTTTTACCCGAATCGCTCACCAGCACGATGCCGTCCACATAGGGACGATGCAGATCAATTCGCTCATAGTTTTTCTTTGCATAATCACCGGGTTCGAAACCCTTAAACGGATTTTCCATCATCACACCCGCGGCTACAGCCTTGTCAATTTCCAGCATAAGCTCTTCCACCGAGCCGATACATTTTTCCCGGGTTCCGTCTTCGGTCCGCCAGATCGGCAGGGGAGTTCCCCAGAACCGGGACCGACTCAGGTTCCAATCGACCAGGTTCTCCAGCCAGTTCCCAAAGCGGCCCGTACCGGTCGACTGCGGCTTCCAGTTAATAGTATTGTTCAGGGCAATCATTTGTTCCTTGACGGCCGTGGTGCGTATAAACCAACTGTCGAGCGGATAATACAGCACCGGCTTGTCGGTCCGCCAACAGTGGGGATAACTGTGTTCATGCTTTTCCACTTTAAAAACCTTATTCTCCTTTTTCAGCATGACGCACAGGTCAATATCGACCGTGGTATCCTGATCTGTCAGTCCTTCATCATAAGCATTTTTCACATAACGGCCGGCAAACTCCCCGTAGGTTCCCGGATTAACCGAGTGGGCCATAAAATCCGGATCCATATTTTCCATCAGGAAAAAACGCCCCTTTCTATCGACCAAAGGCTGGGCTTTGCCGTCCCGGTCGGTGACCAGAAGCGGTACAATCCCGTGTTGTTTGGCCACCCGGGCGTCATCAGTTCCAAAGGTAGGTGCGATGTGCACGATCCCCGTTCCGTCTTCGGTGGTTACAAAGTCGCCCGTAATAACCCGGAAAGCATCGCCTGACGGCTTCACCCATTCTATAAGCTGCTCATAATGCAGTCCCGCCAATTGCTGACCTCTGTACTCTCCCAGCACCCGGTACGGAATATGCTTGTTACCCGGTTTGTATTCTTCAAAAGAAAGTGCTGCATGTTTCGGATTGAAATGCGCATCCAGAAGATCTTTGGCCAGGACA
>JBFWIL010000078.1:0-10656 GCA_050256015.1 Mangrovibacterium sp.
GTGAAATGTCACGTCCGGGAAATAAGCAGCATTTGGAAGCCGGAGGCGGATTGCAGGTGGAATATCATGCCGGAAAGCGCTGGAGCATCCATAGCGGATTGTTGTACAGCCGTCTGGGACAGAGTTCCGGCTCGGCGGGGAATAACCGGACACTGGCCAGCGATCAGCCGGCGGTAAGTTATTTCAACAATAAGGTTTACCTGGAATCTCCGGGGAGGCTGTCAATGAATGCATCGGCCGGGGTCATTGAAATGAACCGGTTGCCGGATAATGCGCCGGTTTTTAGCCCTATGGAATCGGGTTCCGGCAGCAGTTTGCTGGTTGCCGGAGATTCTTTCGACCAGCGTTTTGAGTATCTGGAAATTCCTCTGCTGGTTGGCTTCAGACTGACCGACCGGCACTGGAATGTGCATTTTCTGGGGGGCTTCAGTGCCAATTTCCTGCTCGGCAACCAGGTTTACCTGAACAACGGGAACGGGAGTACTTTGGTGGGCAAAACACGGGATATGGCTGTTCTGAACTATGCGGCCATTCTGGGAATGGGCATGAAATACCGGCTGAGCCGCCGGATCTGTTTTCAGCTGGAACCCCGACTGAAGTATTACCTGGAATCGCTGAGTAATAATCCGGATGTAAGCTTTAAACCGTATTCGGTCGGAATTCACACCGGCATAAGTTATAGGTTTTGACTATTGTGTGATGCCGGATGGATTCAAAATTCCCCGTTTGAAGGATTGTAGCCCTCGTAAAAATCATTAATTTTACGAGGGCAAAAATTGGGATTATGAGCAGGATATTGAGACGTATGGGATTAAGCGCATTGTTTGCGGGGCTTCTTTTTGCCGGCTTTCATTTTTTTGAGGCTGCCGGTCTCCCGGCAGAGGAAGAAAAGGAAGACCGGAAGGGAAAAAGAATGTATGAAGCACTACCGGTTCCTGCACAACTTTCCTTTGCTGGAGAGCCGGTGCCGTTGGATTATATGGATGTTTACGAGAGTCTGGACCGTGAATTGATGGTGAACAGCTATTTTCATTCCCAGACCCTGCGCCTTTTAAAATTGGCTCCCCGTTATTTTTCCGTGATAGAGCCTTTGCTGAAAGCAGATACTATTCCTATGGATTTTAAGTACCTGGCTGTGGCCGAGAGTGGATTCAATCTCCGTGCCCTTTCTCCGGCCGGAGCGGCGGGGATCTGGCAATTTTTGCGCGGTACTGCCCAGGACTACGGACTTGAGGTTAATTCGGAAGTGGATGAACGGTATCATATGGAAAAGGCTACCCGTGCCGCCTGCCGTTATTTGAAGGATTCCTATCGGAAATACGGAAACTGGACCCTGGTTGCTGCCTCTTACAATGCAGGGCGTAATTTTATGGACCGGCAGATCGAGCGGCAGCAGCAGGTAGATTATTATGACCTATACTTAGGTGAGGAAACCGGGCGTTATCTGTTCCGGATCCTTGCTCTGAAACTGATCCTGGAAGATCCGGAAGCATACGGCTTCCGGGTTACGGAAAAGGAAACCTACCCGGCATGGCAAACCGTCGCCCTGAGAATCAGTGGTCCGGTACCCGACTTTGCGGCTTTTGCCCGGGAGCATGGTACAAATTATAAAATACTGAAAATGCTCAATCCCTGGCTCAGGAAAAATTTCCTGAGCAATTCCGGCAGGAAAACTTATGTGCTTCAACTGCCGGGTCCGGATGGCCGGAAGTTCAACGAATTTCATTAAGCGATGCAGCAGACATATACAGCTCCCTTGGAGGAGCAGACAGCGAAGCAGGAAGAACGGATTGTGGTGGAAGGAGCCCGTGTACATAATCTGCGAAATATCAGTGTGGAAATACCCAGAAATAAGCTTGCCGTGATTACAGGTCTCAGCGGCAGCGGAAAGTCTTCCCTGGCTTTCGATACTATCTATGCAGAAGGACAGCGGCGTTATATTGAAACCTTTTCGGCATATGCCCGTTCTTTTCTGGGAAATATGGAACGGCCTGAGGTGGACCAGATTACGGGATTGAGTCCTGTGATTTCCATTGAACAGAGAACCACAAACAAAAATCCCCGGTCTACGGTAGGTACCGTAACCGAAATATATGATTTTTTGAGGCTACTCTATGCCCGTGCTTCAGAGGCCTTTTCCTGGAAGACAGGGGAAAAAATGGTCAAATATACAGATGACCAGATTCTGCAACTCATCTTTGACCATTCGGCGGGGAGGCGGATCCTTATTCTTGCTCCCCTGGTGCGTGGACGCAAGGGACATTACCGGGAACTGTTTGAGCAGACCCGGAAGAAAGGTTTTCTCTATGCCCGGATTGACGGCAAAGTGGAGGAATTGAAACCGAATATGCGGGTTGACCGGTATAAGAATCATTTTATAGAGCTGGTCATTGACCGGCTCAGGGTGGAGAAAGACAGCCGCCGCAGACTGAAGGAATCGCTGCTTATGGCCATGAAACAGGGACACGGCGTTGCTTTGATAATGGATGCCGATACCGGCGATCTGAATTATTACAGCCGCCAGCTGATGTGTCCTTCCACCGGCTTGTCTTACAATGAACCGGCTCCTCACAGCTTTTCCTTCAATTCTCCCCAGGGGGCTTGTCCGCAATGCAACGGACTGGGTGTGGTGGCCGAGGTGGATCTGGAAAAGGTGATTCCAGATCCGGAAAAATCGATTGGGCAAGGTGGAATTGTGCCGTTGGGACCGAAAAAAAACACATTGATATTTTGGCAGATTGAGGCTTTGGGCGAGCAATACGGATTTAATCTGAAAACTCCGGTAAAAGCCATAGCTGCCGAAGGATTACATGCTGTGCTATACGGAACCCGTGAGCGGATCAGCCTGAAAAATTCTCCTTTGGGCGGTTCGGTGAGTTACCTGATGAGTTACGAGGGGGTCATTAAGTATGTGGACAGTCAGCGTGATGAGAATTTCTCCAAAACAGTCCGTAAATGGGCCAATCAGTTTGTCCGGGAAAAAGTTTGTCCGGAATGCGGGGGACTGCGGTTGAAAAAAGAGTCTCTTTTTTTCCGGATAGACGGGAAAAACATTTCAGAACTGGCCCGTATGGACCTCCGGGAGCTGGATCAGTGGTTTGACGGGCTTGAAGAAAGGATCAGTGACCGGCAACGAAAAATAGGGGCTGAGGTGATTAAGGAGATTCGCAGCAGGATCCGTTTTCTGCTGGACGTGGGAGTGGAATACCTTTCGCTCGACCGGGCTTCGGCTTCGCTTTCCGGAGGGGAAGCGCAGCGCATCAGGCTGGCTACACAGATTGGTTCGCAACTGGTTAACGTGCTTTATATCCTGGATGAGCCAAGCATTGGCTTGCATCACCGGGACAATCTGCGTCTGATTCGTTCCCTGCAGCATTTGCGTGATACCGGAAACTCTGTACTGGTGGTGGAACACGACCGGGATATGATGCTGGCAGCCGATTACCTGGTGGATATGGGGCCTTTTGCCGGGAGGCACGGGGGAGAGGTCGTGGCGGCAGGAAAACCGGAGGAGGTTATGCAAACGGAGACGCTTACAGCCCGTTATTTACGGGGTGAACTGAAAATATCCGTTCCGGAGAAACGACGTAAGGGAAACGGTAAAATTCTAACACTTTGCGGTTGCCGCGGACATAATCTGAAGCAGGTTGACGTAGCTTTTCCCCTTGGAAAACTGATCTGTGTTACCGGTGTTTCCGGAAGCGGAAAGTCAAGCCTTGTGAACGGAACCTTGCAGCCGTTACTGAGTCAGCATTTTTACAAGTCTTTGCAGGATCCGCTGCCCTATGAAAGTATTGCGGGACTGGAACATGTGGATAAGGTGGTGCAGGTTGACCAGTCGCCTCTGGGCCGGACTCCCCGTTCCAATCCGGTGACTTATACCGGGGTCTTTTCCGATATCCGTTCCCTGTTTGCCTGTTTGCCCGAGGCCAGGATCCGGGGGTATAAGCCCGGCCGCTTTTCTTTTAATGTGAAAGGCGGACGCTGTGAAGCATGTCAGGGAGCCGGCATGAAACTGATTGAGATGAATTTCCTGCCCGATGTGTATGTCCACTGCGACAGCTGTCAGGGGAAACGTTATAACAGGGAAACCCTGGAAGTTCGTTATAAAGGCAAGTCAATCAGTGATGTGCTGGATATGACCATAAATATGGGGGTGGAATTTTTTGAGCCCGTTCCTTCGATTGCCCGTAAGCTGAAGACGCTGCAGGAGGTCGGCCTGGGGTACATTACCCTGGGGCAGTCGTCCACTACGCTTTCGGGCGGGGAATCGCAGCGGGTGAAGCTGGCTGCGGAGCTGGCCCGGCGGGATACCGGCAAAACTCTTTATATTCTTGACGAACCCACTACGGGACTGCATTTTGAAGATATCAGGGTACTGCTCGGGGTGCTTAACAAACTCGTTAACCGGGGTAATACGGTGATTGTTATTGAACACAACATGGATGTTATCAAAGTGGCCGACCATATTATCGATCTGGGTCCCGACGGGGGAAAAGAAGGCGGACAGGTACTCTGTGCCGGCACTCCGGAAGAAATTGTTTCTTGCAGGAAGTCCTATACCGCAGGATATTTGCAGAAAGAATTATCTTTATAGTCATTAGCCATAGATGAAAAGCAATGGAAACAGTCGACATTTACTGCGAGAATACCGGGGTAAAAAAAGCTTATCCTCTGGGCACAAGCCTGGAAGAAATCAAGGATGATCTGCAGATTAAGCTGAAATATCCTGTTTTGGGCGCCCTGGTCAATAATAAAGTCAAGGAATTGTCTTTTGCGGTGGTCAAGTCAAAATGGGTCCGTTTTATTGATTATTCGCATATTGACGGACGCCGTCTTTATATCCGCTCGCTTTTGTTTTTACTATACGTGGCTGTGCGCGAAACGTTTCCCCAGGTGAAGCTGAAGGTACTTAACGGGATCAGTCAGGGGTATTATTGTGAACTTACCGGACTGAAACGGGAAATCACCCTTTCTGATATTTTTGAACTGAAAAATGAGATGCAGGCCTGGGTTTCGCGAAATCTTCCTTTCTGTAAGAAGGGGCTTCCTTCGCAGGAAGCAGTTGAGGTTCTGAATCGGCAGGGACTTGAAGAAAAGGCCCGCCTGTTCGGACAGCAGGGACTTTTGTTCTCCTATCTCTATTTCTTGGACGGTTACGCCAATTATTTTTACGGTCATCATTTGCCTTCTACAGGATACCTGGTGAATTTTGATCTGGTCGGCTATTTTGACGGTCTCCTGCTTCGGATTCCGAAAGCGGATAATTTTAACGAGCTCAACGAGGTGGAGAACCAGGAAAAGCTGTTTGGCATTTTCCGGGAGCATAAAAAACGCGCCGAACTGATGCAGATCCCTAACCTGGGGCAGTTAAACGAATTCATTGCCGAAGGACGGGGCGGGGATATTATTAAGATATCGGAAGCCCTGCACGAAAAGAAAATTGCGGAGATTGCCAATATGGTCGATAGCCGCAAGGAAGTGAAACTCATCCTGGTGGCCGGTCCGTCTTCTTCAGGAAAGACCACCTTCAGCAAACGGCTGGCCGTTCAGCTGGCGGTGAACGGCATTGTTCCGCATATGATTTCCCTCGACGATTATTTTGTTCCCCGCGAGCAAACCCCTCTGGATGGACAGGGAAATTATGATTTTGAAGCCCTGGCGGCCATAGACATTGCTTTTTTTAACCGGCAGCTGATTCAGCTTTTTGAAGGGGAAGAGGTTGATTTGCCCCGGTTCAATTTTCACCTGGGACACAGGGAGCTTTCCGGTAGTAAATTGCAGTTGGGTAGCGGCCATGTATTGATAGTGGAGGGCATTCACGGGATGAATCCCGGCCTGATTCCCAGTCTGGATCCGAGCATGAGTTTTAAGATTTTCCTTTCTGCCCTAACCCAGATTTCCATTGACGATCACAATCATATCTCCACGAATGACAACCGTTTGATCCGTAGAATTATACGCGACAGTAGATACCGGGGATATACGGCAGCCGATACCATCCGGCGCTGGCCAAGTGTACGCAGCGGAGAGGAACGGAATATTTTTCCTTACCAGGAGAATGCCGATGTCATGTTTAACTCAGCCCTGATCTATGAACTGGCTGTGCTGAAAAAATATGCCGAACCGTTATTAAAATCCGTTCCCGAGTCTCTGGAAGAATACAGCGAAACAACCCGTTTGCTGAAGTTCCTGGGACATTTTCAACATCTGGATGACTTTGAGATTCCGCCTACTTCCCTGATCCGGGAGTTTCTCGGGGGGAGCAGTTTTCAATACTGACCGGTCTTACAGTTTAACGGTTCGTTGATTTTTTGTTTTTTATCTGAAGCTTCTGCTTTGTTTTTTTATTTTTATCCGGTCTTTTTCCAAATAAAATTACTTCTTCCGCTATCTTCAAACATTTTCGAAGACATGCTGTTTAAAAAGGTAAAGCCACAGTTAAGAATAACCTTTAAACAGCAAGCTTATGTCTTTTGAATTACCGGCCTTACCTTATGCCAAAAATGCACTGGAACCTTATATCAGTGAGCGTACCCTGAATTTCCATTACGGAAAGCATCATCAGGCCTATGTCAGTAAGCTGAACATACTGATTCAGGGCACGGAATTTGAAATGGCCGATCTGGAAACCGTTATCAGAAAAGCCGAAGGGGGAATTTTTAATAACGGGGCCCAGGTCTGGAATCACAGCTTTTATTTTGAACAATTTTCGTCCGCTCCGGTCACGGAACCTTCCGGCCCGTTGAAAACGGCTGTTGAAAAGACTTATGGTTCTTTCTTTGCTTTTCAGGAGGCTTTTTCCGCTGCCGCTGCCACCCTTTTTGGTTCAGGCTGGGCCTGGCTGGTCAGGGACGAGGCCGGAGAGCTCCGTATTATTCAGTCCGGTAATGCGGGCAATCCGTTGCGCGACGGATTTAAGCCGCTGATGACCTGTGATGTTTGGGAGCATGCCTATTATCTCGACAAGCAGAATGCCCGGCCGGAGTATATTGCCGATTTTTGGAAGGTGCTGGATTGGGAAGTGATTGAAAAGCGCTTTTAATTGTTTTTTCGATATTAAAGGCAAAACCCGGACAATACTTTGTTTTGCCCGGTCAGGGCAAACGAAAGAGGGTGTCTCCGGCCGGAGCACCCTCTTTGAAAATGTCAGGAAAAGAGTTTTTATTCTTTCCGCGGACTCAGTGAGCCGGTTTGCGGATAAGGTTTTCCATTTCTTCCAGGGTTTTCCCCTTGGTCTCAGGAACCATCTTCCAGACGAAGATAAAAGACAGGATGCTCATGATTCCGTATAGGCAGTAAGTCATGCCCCCGCTAAACTCCATCATGGCAGGGTAGGTGGAGGAGACCAGGTAATTGGCTGCCCACTGGGCGGCAACGGCAATGGCTACCGCTTTACCCCGGATCCTGTTTGGGAAGATTTCCGAGATGAGGACCCAGGTAATGGGGCCCCATGACATCATAAAGGAGGCCGTGTAAATAATGATAAACACCAGGGTGCTGATGCCGATTACTTTCATAAAGGCCAGCGTGCCGATGGCCAGCATGCCGACGGCCATGCCCACGGAGCCTACCATGAGGAGGGGCTTACGGCCCCAACGATCCACGGTAACAATGGCAATGACTGTAAACACCACGTTAACCAGTCCCATAACTACGGTTTGCAGCATGGAGGCGTCTTTTTCCGCTCCCATGCTTTCAAAGATGCGCGGAGCATAATACAGGGCCACGTTGATGCCTACAAATTGCTGGAATACGGAAAGCAGAATGCCGATCAGGATGATGGTTTTTCCGTAAGAGAACAGTTTGGCTGAGGAATGTTCCACGGTGTTTTTGATCTCCTGAAGTATGGCCCGGGCCTTATCTTTTCCGTTGATCCGGCTCAGAATTTTCAGGGCTTTTTCATCCCGATGGCTCAGGGCCAGGTAACGCGGGGTTTCCGGGACTAAAAAAAGCAGGATACCAAACAGTCCGGCCGGTATGGCCTCGGAAACAAACATTCGTCTCCAGCCAACCGTATTGATCCATTCCAGCGACTGGCCGTTGGCAATGCCCCAGTTTACAAAATAGACTACCAGCATGCCGAAGATAATGGCAAATTGGTTGAAGGAGACCAGTCGGCCCCGTATGTTGGCCGGAGCGATTTCCCCGATGTACATGGGGGTGATGGCCGAGGCCAGTCCGACGCCTATTCCGCCGGTAACCCGGTAAAGATTGAACATGTAAAGCAGTCCGAGGGTTGGGCGTTCCGGCTTTGAAAAACAGGAACTCCGGATAGCCGGACCCCAGGGCCGAAATGAAAAACAGGAAGGCAGCCAGCATCAGCGAACGTTTTCTGCCCAGCCGGGAAGCCAGTATTCCGCTGATTGCCCCGCCGATGATGCAGCCAATCAGTGCACTGGAAATGGTTGCTCCGTGTACCAGGGAGCTTAGTCCGAGTCCTTCGATCAGGTATGCCTGGATCGATTTTTCCGCTCCGGAGATGACGGCCGTATCATACCCGAAAAGCAATCCACCCAAGGTGGCTACCATGGTAATGGCCATAGTATAAAGTGAGTTTTTTTCCTTCATTCGTTCTGGTTTATGCGTACACCGGCTTTTTGAACCGGTGTACGGAAAGGCAATTAGATGTAACTGTTGATCAGTTGTTCAAGCAGTTCCTGTTTTCCGCTTATTTTACGCGGTTCACCGGCTTCCTGAGCCAGTTTGTGCAGGTCTTCCAGTTTCAGTTTGCCGGCTTCAAATTCGGCTCCCTTTCCCGTATCGAAGGAAGCATAGCGGTCTTTGCGCAGTTTCAGGTAATCGGATTCTTTCAGGATCCGGTCGGCCGTAATCAGGGCACGGGCAAACACATCCATGCCACTTATGTGGGCAATGAAAAGATCTTCCGGGTCGGTCGAGTTTCTCCGGGTTTTGGCATCGAAATTGGTTCCTCCGCCGGTGAAACCGCCTGCCTGAAGAATTTCCAGCATGGCTTCGGTGACCTCGGTGATGTTGCTCGGAAACTCATCTGTATCCCAGCCGTTTTGGTAATCTCCCTTGTTGGCATCGATCGATCCAAGCATACCCTCGTCGGCTGCCGTCCGCAGTTCATGGGTAAACGTATGTCCGGCCAGGGTGGCATGATTTACTTCAATATTCAGTTTAAAATCCTGGTCCAGTCCGTATTTGCGTAAAAAGCCGATGACCGTGGCCGAATCGTAGTCATATTGATGCTTGGTGGGCTCCATAGGCTTGGGCTCAATCAAAAAGGTTCCTGTGAACCCCTGTTTCCGGGCATAGTCGCGGGCCATGGACAGGAACATGCCCATATGGTCGAGTTCCCTTTTTGTGTTGGTGTTGTGCAGGCTCATATAGCCTTCCCGTCCGCCCCAGAATACGTAATTCGATCCGCCCAGGGCAATGGTGGCATCAATGGCATTTTTAATCTGAACGGAGACATTGGTCAGCACATGGAAATCGGGATTGGTGGTGGCTCCGTTCATGTAACGCGGGTTCCCGAAAACATTGGCTGTTCCCCACAACAGATGGATGCCTGTGGCGTTCTGTCTTTCCCTGGCAAAATCAATCATGGCCGACAGTCTTTTTTCAATTTCAAAGACCGGGCCGTCTCCCACCACGTCAACATCGTGGAAGCAGTAAAAGGGAGCTCCCAGCTTGCTGATAAATTCGAAGGCAGCATCCATTTTCGCTTTGGCAGCATCCATCGGGTTGCTGATTCCCCCCCAGGGGAAGACCTTGGTTCCCGGCCCGAACGGGTCGGATCCTTCGGCGCAGAAGGTATGCCAGTATGCTACGGCAAAACGCAAATGTTCTTTCATTGTTTTTCCGGCCACCAGCCGGTTTTCATCATACCATTTAAAGGCAAACGGATTCCTGGAATCCGGACCTTCGTACCGGATACGCTCTATACCCGGAAAATACGTTTTATTTCCTTTAAAAACCGTCATAACACAACTTTTTTATCAAGTTATTATTCAAAATCCAGTTTGTTTTTTTTTATTCAAACCTGTGTCTCCATCCGCTGAAGCCTTTCTTTCCAGCGGTCAAAAGCTTCCAGGTAAGCTTTTTCCCCGGACTGATCGGGGAAAATGGTCTCCAGCTTTTTCAGGCTGGCAAAGGCAGCTTCCGGTCCTTTATAAAAACCGGAACCGATTCCGGCTCCGCGTGCGGCTCCTGCCGCTCCGTCCGTATTGTACAGTTCGATGGTTGCCCCGCTTACCGTAGCCAGGGCTTCCCGGAAAAGGGGGCTGAGAAACATGTTGGCTTTCCCGGCGCGAATCATCCGGATCTCCATGCCCATGTTCTTCATGATGTCCATGCCGTATCGAAAGGAAAAAACAATGCCTTCCTGTGCTGCCCTGAAAAGGTGGGGGGTCTGGTGTATGTTAAAGTTCAGTCCGGTTAACATAGCTCCCGGGTTGCGGTTTTCCAGGATCCGTTCGGCTCCGTTTCCGAAAGGCAAAAAGCTTAGTCCGTCGGAGCCTACCGGTACCTTTGCCGCCATTTGGTTCATTGTTTCGTAGTCGATCCTGCCTTCACCCACGGTTTTTTTCAGCCAGGCGTTTAAAATGCCGGTTCCGTTTATGCAGAGCAGAATACCCAACCGGTTCTGTTCTGAACGGTGGTTGACGTGGGCAAAGGTGTTAACGCGGG
>JBFWIL010000079.1:0-10570 GCA_050256015.1 Mangrovibacterium sp.
GGTCGTCTATCTGTCCTTCCGAAGGCCGCACTTCAATGACCGGGTCCGGCAGTCCGGTAGGCCGGATTACCTGTTCCACATACACCCCTTCCGATTGCTCCAGTTCATAGTCGGCCGGGGTGGCGCTGACAAAGACCACCTGACTGACCAGCCTCTCGAACTCCTCGAAACGCAAGGGCCGGTTATCTAAAGCCGCAGGAAGCCGGAAGCCATATTCCACCAGGTTCCCTTTGCGTGAATGATCCCCGCCATACATTGCCCTGATCTGTGGAATGGTGACATGGCTTTCATCGATGATCGTCAAAAAATCGTCCGGGAAATAATCCAGCAGACAGAAAGGTCTCGTACCGGCCTCGCGTCCGTCAAAATAACGGGAATAATTTTCAATACCCGGACAATATCCCAATTCACGCATCATCTCCATATCGTATTCCACCCGTTCCTCAATACGCTTGGCTTCGAGCAGCCGGCCCGTTCCCCGAAAAAACTCCACCTGCCCTACCAGATCGTTCTGGATCTGATGAATAGCCGAATGCATGCGCTCTTTGGTGGTCACAAAGATATTGGCAGGATAGATGACCGCCTGGTCAAGCTGTTCCAGAATTTCCCCGCTAAGCGGGTCGAAGCTGTAAATTTCTTCAATCTCATCCCCCCAAAACACAAGACGAAGTCCGATATCGTCATAGGCCAGGAAAATATCCACCGTATCTCCCTTCACCCGGAAGTTTCCCCGCTGAAGATCCAACTCACTACGTGAATAAAGTGCATTCACCAGCCTGTGCAACAACTGGTTGCGGTTGATAATCTGGCCGGATTTCACCTCTGTCACATTGGCATGAAAATCTTCCGGATTCCCTATACCGTAAAGGCAGGAGACAGAAGAAACCACGATCACGTCGCGCCGGCCCGACAGCAGTGCTGAGGTGGTGCTCAGCCGGAGTTTTTCAATATCCTGATTGATAGAAAGGTCCTTTTCAATATAGGTGTCGGTCGTAGGCAGGTATGCTTCGGGCTGGTAATAATCGTAATAAGACACAAAGTATTCCACTGCATTTTCCGGGAAGAACTGCTTCATCTCGCTGTACAGCTGAGCAGCCAGCGTTTTGTTGTGACTCAGGATCAGCGTCGGACGCTGCACCTTTTCAATGACCTTGGCCATGGTAAAAGTCTTCCCCGAACCGGTCACCCCCAGCAGTGTCTGGAACCGGCTTCCCTCCGCGATACCTTCAGACAGCTGACGAATAGCTTCGGGCTGATCACCCGTGGGTGAATACGGTGAAACTACTTTCAGATACATAAACAATTCTTTTTCAGTCCAACGACGGCCAGAACTTAACGTCTGAAAAACTCAACCTCTCCATGCCTATATACGTTTCCGGATATCCCTGTAAGGACTTATACTCCCACGGTAACCCTGTAATAACGGGTAACATCGGCTACCATCATGCCGGCAGTCCGGGCAGCCCGGATACCCAGCACCCCGTCTTCAAATACCTGGCAGGCAGACGGCTCCACTCCTATCTGTTCGGCGCAACGCAGAAAAGTCTCCGGATGGGGTTTAAACTTTGTCACATCTTCCGAAGAAACCAGCACCTCGAAATAGTGGTCCAGATCCATTAAAACAAGGGTTTTCCAGGCCAGCCGGCGCAGTCCGCCCGTCCCCACTGCCATAGGCAGTTTCCTGTGGTATCTTTTTATCAGGTTCACCACCGGATCAATCGGTTTGGCCCGGTGCATATTCCGCTCATATTCCAGTTCCTTGGCATTGCCCATCTCCTGAGGATTGACCGAGGTACCAAACAAACTGTTCAGCTTCTCCACCGTAGCATAAAGCGGAATGCCGGCCAGCTGCATAAACAGTTTGGCAGACAGGTCAATGCCGTAGCGGGCTGCCGCGTTTCTCCAGGCGATATAATGAATCGGCATGGTATCTGCAATGGTACCGTCCAGGTCAAAGATCAGTCCTTTTGCCTTCGAATCAATATCCAGTTCTTCGTGTGCTGTCATTGTACGTGCTTTAGCTTTCCTGTTAATGTATTCCGGAATCTTCATTCCCCGGCTGCTGCATGTGCCTGCAAAAATAGTCAAAACAAGCCTGACAAAGCCATTTTTTACTTTATTAAAAAATTAACACTTTTGCTTTCAAAAGTTATCGAACATGGACCGCCAAATTTTTCTGGCCTGGACCAGCGGATCGCAATGGATCCTGTTTTTAGGCATCATGCTTATTATCTTCGCCCGAACGGAAAAAAGAAAAAGGCTCGAACAAGCCGGGCAGTTGCTTTTTTTTCTCACTGGACTGGCTTCACTGGGTCTGCTCTTAAGCGGGCAGCTCGGCGTGCCTACTGTATTGCCAGGCCGGGAAACGCCCACGGAAGCCGGAGCGATGATCTACTTTACAGGACTCTGCGCAATGAGCGTGCCAGCCCTGACAGCCCTGCTCCTGGGAACAAAAAAGCCCAACCGGACCTGGCTGTTAAACCTGATCCTGATCTTTGCCGCACTGGTTTTGTTTTTTATGGTTTACCGGCTGCAACAGCTTTCCTGAATTATTTTATTAAGTCTCCCGCTGCCGGTATCATGCAGAAAATATTACTGCTGCAGCTCGCAACAGGCCTGATAAATTCCCTCAAAAAGTTCCGGCACATCGGCTGCCGCTACGGCTGCAAAGGCAATGCGAATCTCATTGCCGAGGTTGATCACCCCAATCCCGTATTTTTCGATAAGCAACTTACGAAGCTGCTCACCATCAATGCCTTCGGCCAGCCGGACACACATAAAATAGCCTGAATTATAGGGCAAAGTCCGGAATACCCTGGCATACGCATCATTTTTCAGCGCTTCACGCACGGCCAGATAACGTTCCTTCATAATCCTGAACTTGGCTGCCTTCTGTTCCTGATAGTCCGGATGCTCATAGGCGGAAAGCAGGAGCGACTGGGATATGTTGGCCGCGTTGGAAATATTACCGCGCACAGCCCCTGCCGTTTTTGCTTCCAGAGCCGTATACAAACGCTCATCACCCCCCTTAACGCCATAGGTTATGAAGCCCACACGAAATCCCCAGACATAATCTTCCTTGGTCGCGCCGTCAATTTTAACAGCAAGCACCCGTTCATGCAGGTCAGAGAGATACGTGAAAATGCTTTGCCTTTCAATTCCCTCCTCATATACCAGTCCGAAATAGGCATCATCGGCAAACACAACAATACGGCTTCCGCCTTCGGCCACCTCCCGGATAATGCAGGCAATGGCTTTGGCTTCCTCAAAGGTGGGCGAATAACCCGTGGGATTGTTCGGGAAATTGAGGATCAGCACTTTTTTCCCGGAACCTCCGGCTTCCAGGGCAGTTTTCAGTGCCTCCAGGTCAAGCCGGTCGTCCTTAAAGAGTGGATACTCCCGTAGTTCAGCCCCATAAGCATGGTTCAGTATGAGTTTATAATTGCCCCAGAACAAATCAGAAACAATCACTTCATCGCCCGGGTTAACAAACAGATAACCGGCCATACTCACCCCGTGGGTCAGGGCATTGGTCACCACCGGCAAACTGATGGTCCGGCCACCCAGTCCGGGATTCTTTTCATAGATCATCTCTTTCCAGCGGGCCCGGATGTCGGGACGACCAAAGCTGGGAGCGTAGGGAAACACCAAAGCGGGATCCAGCTTTACCTTTTCCGTCAGGCTGTCCAGCCGCATAGGCGAGCCGTCATCTTCAACAGCCGCCCCGATTGTGGCATTGATCCGGGTTCCTTTGGCATCGGCTGTCTGCCCAAGAATACCCTTTTTCGGGAAAAATATATTTTTACCGCGCCCGGAGAGCAATTCATATACAGCAGGATTCTTTTCCCGGATAATCCTGTTCAGTTCCTCAGCTTGTGGATTCATTCGTCTTTTTTTTACCGTTAGCAAACAAAAGCAAGTTAGAAAGAAATCGGATATTTCCCCTTTTTGCTTTCAATTTTTAAGAATAGAAATAAAATATTTAACTTTTATAATTTTACGGGCCAAAGAACCGGAAGGAATAACAATTCTTCACTTCAGCAGATCCTCATCCCTGATAATCATCATGATGGATGAATGCGGTATTATAACATATTTTTCCTTGTTGAATTCAATCTCTACTCCGCTTTTATGCATGTATACAGCCAGGTCGCCCGTCTGCGCCTGAAGGGGAATGTATTTCACCTCATCATTTTTTTCTTTCCAGAGTTCGGCTTCATCGGTCAGGGCCGGGATGGGATAACCCGGTCCGGCTTTAACCACATAGCCGGCCTGTATCTTTTCATTTTCCTGAACAGTAGGAGGCAGGTAAAGACCGGACTGGGTCTGGCTCATCGGACTTTTGGGTTTAACCAGCACCCGGTCACCCACCATAATGAATTTTTGCAAATCCTTTTCCTCGATTATCAATGACATATTTGTTTCTTTAATCTGTAAACCTAACGGTATTCCCCGCTAACATCCGATAGCACCTCGCAGCCGGTATCGTTAACCAGCACGGTATGTTCAAACTGGGCCGACAGTTTGCCGTCACTGGTCCGTGCGGTCCAGCCGTCCGTCTGGTCAGTATGCGTGGTTGGCTTTCCCTCATTGATCATCGGTTCAATGGTAAAAGTCATGCCCGGGCGCATCACGGATCCCGAATTTTTCCGGGCAATGTGGTCGACCTGCGGCTCTTCGTGGAAATTAATACCCACCCCGTGCCCGCAATATTCATAAACCACAGAAAAATGCTGGGCTTTGGCATAACGCCCGATCACAAAGCCGATATTTCCGAACGAATTTCCCGGCCTGACCTGCTGAATACCCAGATCCAGACAGTGTTTGGTGACCCGGATCAGTTTTTCAGCGGCCGGACTAATCTCACCAACCCGGTACATTTTGCTGGTATCTCCAAAATAACCGTTCAAAACTGTAGTGATATCAATATTCAGAATATCTCCTTCCTTCAGAATGATATCCGGCCCTGGAATTCCGTGGCAAACAACTTCGTTCAGGGAAATGCAGGACGATTTGGGATAACCGTTATAGCCCAGCGTGGCCGATACAGCGCCATTATCCAGAATAAACTCATTAATCAGCTTGTCGAGGTATTCCGTGCTAACCCCTTCGCGGATATATTCGCCGATCATAATCAGCGCCTGTCCGGCAAGCCGGCTGCTTTGCCTGATCCCTTCAATCTGTTCGGCTGTTTTGATGATGATTTTTGACATGAAAAAAATTTTACGCAAAATTCGTGAAACCTTCTTTATTTTCAAAGCTGAACAATACTTTTGTGTATAGGTTTACGATGCATTTTTGAAATCATGGAAAAATACCGGCAACAAATTCGGATTCAGTCACACCACACCAATCAGTACGGAAAAGCCTCGCTCTGTTCACTTTTTCAGCATATGCTGGAATCAGCCTGGGCCCATGCCCAGGTCATGGACTGGGGTTACAAACAATTGCACAACAAAAACATGTTCTGGGTACTTTCCCGGATGTATATGGAAGTTGAAGAATACCCCGGCTGGCAGGATGAGATCATGCTGCGCACCTGGTCGGCCGGAACCGACGGGATGTATGCCTACCGGGAATTCATTCTGGAAGACAAAAGAGGGAAAGTGCTTTTAAGGGCCAATACGGCCTGGCTGATTCTGGACATCGTTTCAAAGAAGATTATTCTTTTGCGTAATTACAGAAAAACCTTTCCGCGTTGCAGCACGAAACAGGTCTGCAGGGAACCGGAACGTCTCCGGCCGGGGAAACCGGAAGGAACGCTGAATTATTCCCCGGTTCGTTTCAGCGAGCTGGACATTAACCGGCATTTCAACAGTGTTCGGGCACTGGAAAGGGTACTCGACCGGTTTGGAATAGAATTTTTGAATGACCACGAACCGGCAACCCTCGAAGTCAATTACCTGAAAGAAGGACTGGCTGGCGACTCCCTGGCTGTTTTCACCCAAAATTCCGGAGCCGGTGCAACAGAGGCGGACCTGTTTCGACAAAAGGACCAGGCCTGCCTGAGCAGCTACAAAATACTCTGGAGGAAACGGATCTCCTAAACGGCAGTATCGGACTATGAGGGTTTACCGGGCACAGCAGACCGGCAGGCACAAGAGATGACCGAAAAAATCACTGTTCCAGCCAGGCGCAAATCCTGTCCAGCTTCTCCTCCACAGGCATATAGCCGTCCAGCCACCGGATGGGGATGCCCTGCCGTTCCATGCGCCGGAACCACGTCATCTGACGCTTGGCAAACTGATGAATGGCTGTTTCGAGCCGGGCAAACATCTCCGCATAGCTCAGTTCGCCCAGCAGGTAAAGCGTCAGGTATTTGTATTCCAGCCCGTAATAGGTAAGTTGTTCCGGTTTAAGACCGCTGTCCAGCAAATCCCTGACTTCCTCCACCATACCCTCGTCAAGCCGCTGTCTGAGCCGTTCACTGATCCGTTTTCTGCGGCTTAGGCGGTCAAACTTCACGCCAACAACCAGACTGCTTATTTCCGGCATGAAAGGATCCGTTCCGGGATGCCGGCTCAGGTATTCCTCAATTTCAATGGCACGTATTGCCCGTTTTTTTGTGTCAATGTCGGTGGTGTTGTGCAGATGCGGCTTACAGCCACGCAAAACCTCAGCCAGTTCCTCCAGACTGAGCGATTCCAGCCTGCTGCGCAGTTCGCTGTTCCTTGGCACCTGAACCAGGCAGTAGTGCTTCAACACAGCTTCCAGGTACAGGCCGCTCCCCCCGCAGAGAATGGGAAATTTTCCACGGGAACGGACATCGTTCCAGACCCGAATAAAATCCTGCTGAAACTCAAAAACGTTGTACTGATATCCGGCATCAGCCAGATCGATCAGATGACAGGGAATACGTCGACCGTTTACAACGTAATCTCCGTAATCCTTTCCGGTTCCCAGGTCCATTCCCCGGTATACCTGACGGGAATCGGCAGACAAAATTTCGCCGTTCAGCCTGTAGGCTGCACGGGCTGCAACAGCGGTCTTCCCCGATGCAGTCGGCCCCAAAATGGTAAGCAGATGATAATTTACCCGTTCCATAGGCAATCTTTGATTGAAACTGCAAAATAATGTATTTTTACCGCCTAAAACCAGCAATTATGGATTTTAAGCAATACGGCCTCTCCCTTTTTCAGGGAACCAAACAACTCCTCTTGCATCCGCGCGAATTCTGGAACGGTCCGTCTCCGCAGGTATACAGGGACAGGGTTGTTTCGCGGATGTACGCCCCGCTGGTGCTACTGGCCGGACTGGCCATCTTTGCCGGCGAAGTGATCCACAGTTTTGAAATACTCTGGTCTTATGCACTGCTTAAAGGCATGCGGGAAATAGTTAGTTATTTTATGCAATTCTTCCTGGCTGTACCTGTACTGGCTGCTTTATTAAAAAATTACGGGGGCAGGGCCGGCCGCAATACTTTGCGTATGGTCGTGGTCAGCACGCTGATTCCCTTTGTCCTGGCGTCCACAGTAACCGGACTTTTCCCCGGACTTTATATTATTAGCATAACAGGTTTGTACGGATTTTACCTCTTTGCAACCGGTTCTCTATACCAACTGGAAATACCGAAAGAAAATCAGTCCCGCTTTATCACACTGGCAATTTTACTAAATATTCTTATTTTTGGGATAACAAATCTGATTTGCTGGAGAATATTTGATGCATTATTCCCTTATGGCGCATAAATCACAGGATATTAATATCCGGAACAAACGGGCTTATTTCGATTACGAAATACTGGAAAAATACACCGCAGGTCTTCAACTGGCCGGAACCGAAATCAAATCGGTGAGGAACAGCAAGGTCAGCATTACAGAAGCCTATTGCCGGTTTACAGGCAGGGAGCTGTATGTGGTAAACATGAACATCTCGGAGTATGATTTCGGGAACATCAACAACCATGAGGCCCGACGCGACCGGAAACTGCTTTTGAATAAAAAGGAGCTGGAAAAGCTGCAGAAGAAAACCAGGGAAAGCGGACTGACCATTATTCCGCTCCGGATGTTTATTAACGATCATGGGCTGGCCAAAATCGAGATCGGGCTGGCCAAGGGCAAAAAAAACTTCGATAAGCGTGAAACCTTAAAGCAGAAAGATGCAAAACGGAACATGGACCGGGCAATGAAATTCTGATCCGGACCAATGTTTTTTTCTCCGGAAGCAAGCCAAAACCAGAGTCTTATTACATGACGAAAACACAAAACACAAAAGCCAGGGAACTTATCCTCTTCCGGGAATTCAAAAGTGGAAATGAAAAAGCTTTTGACTATTTCTTTGAACGATATTACCAGGGTTTGTGTGTTTTTGCCAGCCGGATAACCGGATCGGAGCAGTCTGCCAAGGATATTGTCCAGGATTTTTTTACCCGTTTCTGGGAAAACCGGGAAAAACTTGAAATCCATTCTGCCGTCAAGTCATATTTTATCCGTTCGGTTCATAACCGTTGCCTGGACTACCTCGCCTTCCGGGAGATCCGCCTCAGACATGCCAGCAGGGAACTCGCACTGCTCAGCGACGATGACCTGCTGGATTATCCGCTGCTGGACCCGGAGCTGCAGCAGCAACTGGACAAAGCCATCGGTCAGCTACCGGAAACCGTAAGAAAAACCTTTTTATTGAGCCGGATGGAAGGATTAAGCTATAAACATATTTCGGAGCGCGAACAGATTTCGGTTAAAGCCGTGGAGTACCGCATAAGCAAAGCATTAACCTTCCTGCGGAAAGCTCTGGATGATTTCCTGTTTTTTCTTATTCTCTGAACTCAGTCAATCTTTTGAAAAAATGCTGCCTACGCTTTCATCCAGCATAAGCCCGGACTTTTCCGGCTCAGCAAATATCCAACAGCAATGCCTTTTCAACTGAGCTGTTACGCAGAAGCCGCCCTTACACAAATAACGTCCTGTTTTTCCATATGCACTGCAAACACATAGGCAAAAAAAACGCTGTCTCTTCAGGGGAACGTACCGTTCGCCCGTCATATTTATAAACAGCGGCCACAAAAGAGCAAGCGTAACAGTTAAGAATAAGCAAATGAATTATGAAGCAGGAGCAATCCATACCCGGTTATATTATTGATTATCTGAACGGGAATGCCGGTAATGAGCAAAAAAGACAGCGGGATGCCTGGCTGCGCGATGCGGAGAACCATCAATTGTTCAAAAAGCTGCAAAAGGTGAACCGGCTTTCAAACGATCTGGAAATGTTCACTCATTTTAACCTCCGGGAAGGGAAAGCCGGGATCAGGCAAAGAATTCAACTGAACAAACGGATCAGGCTTCTGGGCCGCATTCAGAAAGCTGCAGCCCTGCTGCTCCTCCCCGCCCTGCTGTTTGGCGGATGGTCGTTTTTCCAGACCCGGCAGTTAAAACAGCAAATGAGTCCGGCCGCCTTTACACAGCAAGTCAGCACCCAACCCGGCATCCGTTCTTCTTTCGTGCTTCCTGACGGAACCCGGGTATGGCTTAATTCTGCCAGCACCATGAAGTTCCCTTCTGTTTTCCGCGGACCTGTCCGAACCGTTGAACTGGAAGGTGAAGCTTATTTTGAAGTGGCCAAAAAAGAGAAAATGCCTTTCGTTGTAAAATCGTATCTACTGGATGTCACGGCCCTGGGCACGGCATTCAACCTTTCTGCCTATCCTGATGACGGAAGTACAACGGCAACGCTGGCTGAAGGGAAAATCTGCGTATCCACAAAACAGGGAGAAAAGAAACAATTTCTGCTTAAGCCTGAAGATCAGCTCAGCTACGAAAAAAGCACCCGTCAGGCGCACAAAGACCAGGTCGATGTTTATGCTGCCATTGCCTGGAAAGACGGCAAGCTGATCTTCAACGACACCCCTTTTCATGAAGTCGTTCAAAAACTGGGACGATGGTTTAACACAGACATCCGGCTGGCCGATAAGTCTATATTTAATTACCGTTACACAGCCACCTTCACCAACGAAAGCCTTCCCCAGGTTATGGAACTGCTAACGTTCTCAGCCCCCATTGAGTACTCTTCAACCAGCCGGACCATACTGGACGGTCATCGCTTCAGCCGGGAACAGATTATTATTTACAGCAAACAGAATACCGCTATAAACAACAATTCAAAAAACAGGATGCCTATGAAATAAAAAAACAGGGCAGTCCCCCAACTGCCCTGAAAAATTGCCGCCGAAACGGCTACTTTTTAAGTATTAATTAAAACAATTCAAACTTATGAAAAAATTGTGTAATTCTTTCAAGGATGAAGGCATTTATCATCCGTGGATTAAATTTTTGATTACCATGAAGCTAACCGCAATTTTTGCTTTACTCCTTGTTGTACAAGGATTTGCCCTGAAAGGCTACTCACAGAAGACATCACTGAACCTAAAAATGGAGAACGTTACCGTAAAGGATGTGCTCAAAGTCATTGAAGATAAAAGTGACTATTATTTCCTTTATAACGGCGATCTGATCGATGTGGATCAGCGAGTCAGCATTAATGTGGACAATAAAAACGTGGAAGATGTGCTGAACGCCCTGTTTTCGGACAAAGAGATCAGGTTCATGGTGATGGACCGCCAGATTGTGCTTTCTCC
>JBFWIL010000080.1:0-10456 GCA_050256015.1 Mangrovibacterium sp.
TCAGGGATTTAATGTTTGTCTGGAAAGAGAGTTGCATCGAAAGGCACTTTTTTGCGGGGAAAAATTTTAAAGTGAATCGGTATGAACCTGAATATGGACCTGTTTAAGATTGAGACCAACCATGTTGCCCCGTGCAAGGGGCGGGTGCTGGTTGCCGAACCTTTCCTCCCGGGAAGTTATTTTAACCGTTCTGTGGTTTTTCTGGTTTCCCACGGGGAAAAAGGGTCTGTCGGCTTTATCCTGAACAAGCAGATTGATTTTCCCTTGGATGAGATGATTCCCGATTTGCTTGATTTCCATCCTGATGTGTCTATCGGAGGTCCTGTAAATACCGATACTGTTTATTTTATTCATTCTCTGGGTAAAGATTTGCCGGGCAGCGTTCATATTGCCGGAAACCTGTATTGGGGCGGCGATTTTGAAGAATTGAAAAGGCGTATTCTTGCCGGAAGAGTGGCCATCGGGGAGGTGCGTTTTTTCCTGGGGTATTCGGGCTGGGATAAAGGGCAACTGGCCGAAGAGCTTCAGGAAAATTCCTGGCTGGTTTCCGAAATCAGTCCGGAATCCGTCCTGGATCCTTCTGCCCGGAAGCAAATGTGGATTCAGGTTGTAAAGGAGTTGGGCGGGAAATACTCCCTCTGGGAACATTTTCCGGAGAATCCTTCCCTGAACTGAACCGCTTTCTCTAGTCAGACCTAAGAAGAAGCTTGTTGAACGCGTTGTGGAGAAGCCTGACCGTCTGGTTCCGGTATCGTTTTGTGCCTGTTCCTTTTACCCATTGTATGCCATACAGGCTGCCTGCAAGAAACGCTTCGTCGGCCCGGAACAGGTCTTCCTGCAGGAGTATATTTTCTTCCTTGTAATTCAGACCGGCCTGCAGGCATATTTGCCGGATGGTTTCCCGGGTTGGATCCAGGTATACACCTGCTCCGGGAGCTACGGCAATGACCCCGGGGCCGCAGATCAGATACAGGTTGTTTTCCGGAACTTCGAGCAGACCGTTGTTCTCATTCATCAACAGGGGTTCCGTTTGCCGGGAAGTTTGGAATGCACGAGCAATGTTCCAGTAAGGAGCGGAGCCCATGCGGAGAGAGGAAAGGGGAGAAGCCGGTTTCAGAATACGGCTGAAGGGAGCGAGCATAATTCCTTCCCGGTTTAGTTCATAGGTGACAACAGGGATGGCTTCCGTCCGGATCAGGTAACTTAACGTATGCTTCCGGTGAAAAATCAACAGACTAACCCGGGCGCTTTTATACTGTTTGTTCTTAATCAGACATCGTTCAATCTGTCTTTTTAGTTCTGCGCCTTTCTGTTTCAAAAAGTCGGGTACCGGCTGGTTCAGCAGCTGAAGCTGCAACCGGATCAGGCTCAGGTGTTCGGCCCAGAACATAGGGCGGGTCCTTATTGTGCGCAGGGTTTCGGTCAGCAGCAGGCAGTCGGGAAAATCTGCTCCGAAAATACCGGTCTCACGTAAAATGAAATTCCTGTCTGTCAAATCGTATGCCATAGATAAAAAGATTTGCCCGGTTTTCTTTCCCGAAGTTTCGTGTCTGGGAAATTCTTCGGGCATCCCTTGTTAGATCAGGAGAAACAGCTGGTCAACAAAGCGTTGCAGTAATCTTCCGTCAAGCAGCGCCGGAAAAACAAAACCAAACACAGCCCCCAGGAAATGAGCGTCGTGTGCAATCTGATCCTGTTGTTTCCGGCTCATGTAGTAGGAATAAACCAGGTACAACAAGGCAAAGACAATACCGGGTACGGGCAGCAGTCCGAAAAAATATATCCTGTTCCAGGGATCGAAAAAGATGGCTGCAAAAAGTACGGCCGAAACTGCCCCGGAGGCCCCTACGGCATTGTAATAATAATTGTTCCTGTGCTTGGTCAGGGCATAGAGATTGGAAACAGCCATTCCTCCGAAATACAGCAGCAGAAACCAGATACTGGCCATCCGGCCGAAGGCGATGTGGAAATAACTTTCCAAGGCCTGGCCGAAGGAAAACAGCACTATCATGTTAACCAGCAGGTGTTCCCAGCCGGCATGTACAAAGCCATGCGATAACAGGCGGTACCATTCGTGCTGATGCCAGACCTTACTGGCATTGAACTGCAGTTTCTCTGTCAGCCTTATGCGGTTAAAGGCGGCTACCGAAACAAAAGAAGTTATCAGGATAAGTATAACGGTCATATTAATGCATAATTTTATAGATCATTTCTTTTTGCAGGTCTTCCGTCCCGGAAGAGACATTGCCCAGTCCCTTTGACTTCAGGTCGAACTCCCTAAGGATTCCGACGATATCAACAAGCTTCCGTATGGAATAATGCCGGGATGCTGAGGTGTATTTTCGAACGAAGAAGGGGGGAATCTGTAGTTTTTGGGCCACAGATTGCTGGGTTTTGTTTTCCATGAAGTGATAGATGAGCAGTTTCATGAAAAAGGAATACAGCAGGGATATGGTCAGGGGAAGCGGACTGGCTGCGGGATTGGCGGCAAAGTAACTGATAATGCGGTTGGCCTTGAGTACATCTTTCTCTCCCAGGGCATCCTGAAGTTCAAAGATGTTGAAGTCCTTGCTGATGCCAATATGTTCTTCCACCAGTTCGGAAGTAATCCGGGTGCCTTTGGGCAGGATTACCATCAACTTGTTCAGTTCATTTGTCACCTTGCCCAGGTCATTTCCCAGGGAGTCGGCAATCAGGATGGAGGCTTTCGGGTCAATGCCATACTGTTTTTCAGAGAGATAACCGGCGACCCAGTCGGGCATGCGGTTTTCATAGATCTTTTTTGATTCAAACAGAACGCCTGCCGAGGCAAGGGTCCTGGCAAAGCTTTTCCGGCGGTCAATGGTCTTGTATTTGTAATCAATAACCAGGATCGTCGATTTGAGGGGCTTGCTGACATAGGTCTCCAGATCTTCTATTTTTTTGATGTTCTGGGCTTCGCGAACGATGACCACCTGGTGGCTGGCCATCATCGGGAAGCGACGGGCATTGGTGATTATGGTTTTCACATCTGTGTCTTTCCCGTACAGGATGTGTTGGTTAAAGGATTGTTTCTCCGGACTCAGCACATGCCCGGCAATATAGTTGCTGATTTGATCGATAAAATAGCTTTCTTCTCCCATCAGGAAATAGACGGGGCGGTATACTTTATTTTTCAGTTCGGCTATGATTTCTTCGTATCCCATTTTTATTTTTTTACTGTTCATGAACGGGGATTTGCAGTAAAATCCCAGGGGGTCCAGCCAGGCTGTTTGCTAAAAACGCAGATGTCTTACTGACCGTCCGTTGTTTTTGATTTCCATCAGGGCATCAACCCCGATGTTTAAATGATTATCCACGAAGCGGTTGGTTACTTCCCGGTCGCTGGTTTCCGTTTTGATACCGGTCGAGATCATGGGCTGGTCGGAAACCAGCAGCAGTGCTCCCGACGGCATCTGGTTGGCAAAACCCACGGTGAAGATCGTTGCCGTCTCCATATCTACGGCAATGGCTCTGGTTTGCTTCAGGTATTTTTTGAGCTTGTTGTCATGCTCCCACACCCTGCGGTTGGTGGTGTAAACCACTCCGGTCCAGTAATCCTGCCTGTTTTCGCGTATGGAGGTTGATACAGCACGCTGCAAGCTGAAGGCAGGAAGGGCCGGCACCTCAGGAGGCAGGTATTCGTTTGAGGTACCGTCGCTTCGGATGGCTGCGATGGGCAGGATCAGGTCACCCACTTTATTGTTGGGTTTCAGTCCGCCGCATTTGCCCAGGAACAGCACGGCTTCCGGATGAATGGCACGAAGCAGGTCCATGATGGTTGCCGCATTCGGACTGCCCATTCCGAAATTGATTATGGTAATTCCCTGGGCCGTGGCATTGGGCATGTTGCGGTTTTCTCCGGTTACGGGTACCTGAAAACGCCGGGCAAACAGTTCAACGTAATGCTGAAAGTTTGTCAGCAGTATATACCGGCCGAAATCTTCCAGTTGCTGTCCGGTGTACCGGGGAAGCCAGTTGCTTACAATTTCATCTTTGGTTTTCATGCGTAAAACCTGTTTCATTTAACTTCCGGAAGGCGATAAAACAAACTAAAATCTTTGTGTCGGAGTTCCGGAGATTTTGCAATCTCATACAAAAATATACCTTTGTTCGGTTTAACTATGCTTCCAGAATTAAAATTACCTGGATATTCTTTCCGGATCAGGGAAGAAAAGGGCAAAACCTGCATTTTTGACGAGATCCGGAAAAAGTATGTTGCACTCACTCCTGAAGAATGGGTGCGTCAGCATTTTATTTTTTATCTGTCCCGGGATAAGAATTACCCGGCATCGCTTATGGTGGTGGAAAGGGCGGTTCGGGTTAACCGAAATCTGCTGCGTGCCGATTTGCTGGTTTGCAGCCGGAACGGTTGTCCGCTGCTGGTTGCTGAATTTAAGGCCCCTTCCGTAAAGGTAAGTCAGGCTGCTTTTGATCAGCTTGCCCGTTATAACATGAAACTGCGTGTGCCTTACCTTGTTGTATCTAACGGAATCTGTCATTATTGTTGCCGGATCGACTTTCTCCGGGGAGAATATGAGTTTTTAAACGATATTCCTGACTTTGATCAGCTTACCGGGGCGGAAATGTCTGAATGATGATTCCGGCCTTACAGCATTTTTTGCATGAGGAGCTCATCATTCCAGCTACCGGCTGTTCGCAGCCAGTCCTTTTTTATTCCAGACAACTTAAAGCCGGCTTTTTTAAACAGCATCCGGCTGCCGGGATTATTATCCATGATATTGGCATACAGCTGGTGTAGCCCCAGAGTTTCACGGGCATAACGGCTAATCAGTTCCAGTGCATCTGAGGCCAGTCCCTTCCTGCGGTCGGTTTCCGCATAAATCAGGATGCCGATCCCCGCCCGTAGGTGAAACGGATCGTAATCGAACAAATCGATTGCTCCGGCTGTGTTGCCACTGAGGTCTTCAATGATCAGCCTTAACTGGCGGATATCGAACAGGTCGCGGTGGGATTCGCTTATATACTGTTTCAGAATATAGCGAGAAAAAGGAGTCAGCGTGTTACTCACTTTCCAAACGTCAGGATCATTTTCCCACAGGTAGAGGAAATCCAGGTCTTCCGGTTCCAGAGGACGGAGATGTACTTTGCCGTATGTGAGTTTTTTGGGGTACACGGGGTAAAAATATAAGATATTGAATGCTTTTTTAGTATATATATCAGCTCATGGAACTTTCGAAATCGGTACGGTTTCTGATCGAACGTCCCAGGGTGATCTCGTCGGCATAGGCCAGGTCGTCTCCAATGGAGACTCCCCGGGCCAGGGTTGAAATTTTAAGACGGTATTCCTTTAATTTTTTATAAATATAAAAATTGGTTGTGTCGCCTTCCATGGTGGTGCTCAGGGCCAGGATTACCTCATCAACCTTTCCCTGGCTTACCCGTTCCACCAGGGAACCTATTTCCAGGTTGGCCGGTCCTACTCCGTCCATAGGGGAAATAATGCCTCCCAGTACATGATATAAGCCGTTATACTGATTGGTTTGCTCAATGGCCATGACATCACGTATGGTCTCTACCACACAGATAATGTTCGGGTTGCGGGAAATCTGACTACAAATGGCGCACACGTCTGTGTCGGAGATGTTGTGACAAATTTTGCAATGCTTGATCTCCTTCCGCAGCTGAATGATGCTGTTGCCAAAAGCCTCAACTTCTTTTTTCTCCTGCCTGAGCAGGTGCAGTACAAGGCGCAGAGCGGTTTTCCTGCCGATACCCGGTAAGCCGGAAAACGCGTTGACTGCGTTCTCCAGCAGGCGTGAAGGATATTTTTCTGTCATCATAAGTTGTTTCTTTTCCCCGGTCAGGTTTCCCTGGAGCATTATTTACTGAACACGGATATAAAGAATGCGCAAGGTAGTAATCCCAAATCAATAACTAAAAAAAATGCGATTAAGAATTGGTTTTAATCAGACTCCCTGCAAAAAAACGGACTTCCGGGAGACAGGCTGAGACCTGTTCCTTTATTTTTTCTATCTTAGCTACACCATCCATCAATTCGTCGGAAAATGAACAGAGCTTGTGACAAGAAGAAAAAACCACCGGGAAATCAGGAGAAAGGCCCGATACCTGGAGCAGCAGTTAGTCATAAAAGTAAGCTGGATGAATACCGGCCGGCTTATCTTCAGTATTGTGTTGACCATGTTCAGCTTGGTATTTATCAGATTGGCGAAGACGGCATAATCAACTACCTGAATAGTCATGCCGCCGACATGCTGGGGTATGCCCGGGAAGAACTGTTGGGAAGATCTCTTACTGATATTGTTCCGGGCTTTGATCCTGAAAAGTTTCGACGCACCCTGGCAGCGCTCCGGGAAAAGAGCAGCAGAACCTTCCGTTTGATGCATTCCAGAAAAGACGGCTCCGAAATTCCGGTGGAAGTTACAGTCAATTATTTTCAGCATGAGTGCAGGCCTTTGTCGTTTATTCTTGTTAAAGATATCACCCGGCAGCAGCAGGTTGAAGACAGGTTGCAGATGAGCGACAGGGTGCTCAACTACATGCCGGATATGTTTTGCATTATTGGTTTTGACGGTTTGTTCCGGTTGGTGAATCCGGCTTGGGAGCGCATTCTTGGCTGGAGCAGCGGGGAGTTGATTTCCAGGCCCTTTACAGATTTTGTGCATCCGGACGACCGGGAGCGTGTAAGGGCAGCAACGGAGAGGCTGACCAAGGGAAATGAGATTTTCCGTTTTGAGAACCGTCATCTGTGTAAAAACGGTTCCGTGAAATGGCTTTCCTGGAATGCTCATCCTTTTTTGGAGGAAGGCATCTATATGGCTGTTTCCCGGGACATGTCGGAATACCGGAAAGCACTGGAAGATTTAAAGGAAAGTGAGGAAAAATACCGTTTGCTTTTCGACAATCATTCGGCAGCCAAGATAATGGTTGATCTGGATACACGGAAAATAGTGGAGGCCAATAATGCCGCGGCAGAACTGTATGGCTGGTCCTGCAGCGAGCTAACCGGTATGCTGATTGATGAGGTTGACACAAGTCCGTTGACGGAACTGAAGAAAAGGTTTGAAAATCTTTTTGTGGAAGAAAACTATTTCAGGGAGCTGAAGCACCGGAAGGCAGACGGGAGCGTTTTTGATGTAGAGATTTTCGGCAGTGTGATCCGGATTGGCATCAAGTGTTTTTTACATGCCATTGTTCATGATATTACCGGGAAAAAACAGGCCGAGCGGGAATTGCGGCTGCTGAGCCGGGCTATAGAGCAGAGTCCTGAGTCAACGCTGATTGCCAACAGCATGGGAACGATTGAATATGTAAATCCGGCTTTTACACGGATGACCGGATACTTGCCGGATGAAGTTTACGGGAATAATCCGAAAATGCTGAAATCGGGTTATCATAAGCGTGAATTTTATGTTGAAATGTGGAGAACCATTTCCTCCGGGCAAGACTGGCACGGGGAGATATGCAACAAACGGAAGGACGGTATGCTGTACTGGGAAGATGCCATCATTTCTCCGATTTATAACAGCGAGGGAAAAATTACCCATTATGTGACCGTACGTGAAGACATTACCGATAAAAAGGCCATGATTCGGGAGCTGGTGACTGCCAAGGAAAAAGCAGAAGAGGGTGACCGGCTGAAATCGGCCTTCCTGGCGAACATGAGTCATGAGATCCGGACTCCCATGAACGGAATTGTCGGTTTTCTGGAACTTATGCAGGAACCCGATCTGGACAGGGAAATAAGGAATGAATACCTGGATATTGTGCGTCAGAGCAGTGAACGCCTGCTGGGCACAATCAACGACATTATTGAGGTTTCCAAGATTGAGGCCGGACAGGTCGGTTTGCATGAAGAGGAGCTGGACCTGAACCGGTTACTAGGGTATTACTACGAATTCTTCAGACCGGAGGCTGAAAGGAAAAAACTTTTCTTTAGTCTGGAAAAATCTCTGCCTGAAGGTGTTCCGGTAAGAGTCGACCGGAACAAACTGGAATCGATCATCACCAATCTGATTAAGAATGCTTTGAAGTTCACTATTAAGGGATATGTGATTTTTGGAGCCGCTTTGAAGGACGGACAGCTGATTATTCAGGTGAAAGACAGCGGCAGGGGTATTCCGAAAAACAGACAGGAGGCCGTCTTTGAGCGGTTCAGGCAGGCTGATTCCAAGCTGACCCGGACTTTTGAAGGGGCGGGGCTCGGATTGTCCATCAGCCGTTCATACGCCCGCATGATGGGCGGGGATATCCATTTGGAGTCAGAACCCGGACAGGGAAGTACTTTCTGGTTAAGCATACCGGTCGGAATGAAAACCAGGGAAGTAGAACCGGACGGTGCGGAGTCCGGGGAGCAGGTTTTGCCGGAAAAACCGGATACCCTGATTTTGCTTGCCGAAGATGATGACGCCAGTTTTCAGTACCTTAAGATTATTCTTTCCCGCCAGCACTTCCGGCTCCTGAGGGCCCGCAACGGAGAGGAGGCTGTTCAGGTTGCCCGGACCAATCCGGATATCCGGGTTATTCTGATGGATATAAAGATGCCGCTAATGGATGGCTACGAAGCAACACGGCTGATCCGGGAGTTTAACCGTGATATTCCGATTATTGCCCAGACGGCCTTTGCCTTGGAGAGCGACCAGAATGCAATTTTGCAGTCCGGTTTTAACGATTATATTGCCAAACCGATTAAGGCAGCCGAGTTGGCTGTCCTGATCAGCAAATATATCTGAAAAGAAGGCCCCCTTTGTACAGCAACAGCCAGGCTCCCGGGTTCGGATTTTATTCCTGTCCGGAGGTGACCGTTTCTTCTATGATTGTGGTAAAGGCTGTTCTTTTTTGTTTTTCTGTTGAACTCTCTTTCCCGAATAAATGTTTACAGATGAGAAGATGCGATAAAATGTCCGGCGGAGAGAGTTGGATAAAAATGAGATTAACACTATTTTTACCTACTAATTTAGCTGTCAGTATGAAGGCTGAAAGCCGGAGGACCAAGGTTGTCACCGGAAATAGCGGTTCAAAAAATGATATCGCTTTTGTATAAAATAAAAATATAAGTTCATGTCCAAAATTGCAACAAATCTGACCGATTTAATCGGGAATACCCCTTTGATGGAATTGTCCAGTTTCAACAGGGAACACAAGCTGGAGGCAACTGTCATCGCCAAATTAGAATCCTTTAATCCGGCCGGAAGCATTAAAGACCGGATTGGCTTTGCCATGATTGTTGCTGCAGAGCAAGCGGAACGGCTGCATCCCGATTCGGTTATTATTGAGCCCACAAGCGGAAACACGGGTATTGCCCTGGCGTTTATTGCTGCTGCCAAAAATTATAAACTTATTCTGACCATGCCTGAGACCATGAGTCTGGAAAGGCGGAATATGCTGCGTGCGCTGGGAGCCGAGCTGGTGCTGACGCCTGGGGCAGAAGGAATGAAGGGGGCTGTCAGGATGGCTGAAGAACTGGCTGATCGTACGCCGCATTCCTTTATTCCCCAGCAGTTTGAAAATCCCGCCAATCCGGAAATGCACCGGAAGACTACGGCCGTTGAGATCTGGGAAGATACAGATGGCGAAGTGGATCTTTTTGTGGCAGGTATCGGTACAGGCGGAACCATTACCGGCGTAGGGGAAATCCTGAAATCCCGCAAGCCGGGCGTGCAGATTGTCGGTGTTGAACCAGCCGGTTCTCCGGTGCTTTCAGGGGGCAATCCAGGACCGCACAAAATTCAGGGAATCGGCGCCGGATTTGTTCCCGGGGTGCTGAACCGCTCTGTAATTGATGAAATCATAGCTGTGGAAGATGAACAGGCTTTTGAAACCGGTCGTCAGCTGGCCCGTACGGAAGGACTGTTGGTGGGTATTTCATCCGGTGCAGCTGCTTTTGCCGCCCTGGAGCTTGCCAAAAGACCCGAGAACAAAGGAAAAAAAATTGTAGTCATTCTGCCCGATACCGGCGAACGTTACCTGTCAACCCACCTGTATCAGTTCCAGGGAAAAGGGGGAACTGTATAAGCGAATTTCAATGACGTCTGGCTTTAAAACAGTATTCATAACTTACCTGACAAAAAAAAACGAAAAGATGAGATTCCCGAATAAACTGGCTTTCCTTTTGGCATCCGTATTGTTTCTGTTTTCATGTCAGCCTCAGTCCGTTTCGGAAGAGACCGCCGTTACAGAAGCTATCATTGTCAGTCAAATATCAGAGCCCGCCATTCCTGATTATTCAGTTAGTGTAGCGGATTATGGAGCAGTAGGAGATTCCGTGTCGAATAGCAAACCGGCATTTGATGAAGCCATAGAAAAGATAAAAGAAAACAAAGGAGGAAAGGTTACCGTTCCTCCGGGCATATACAAGCTGGAGGGGCCACTGCATTTAACCGGCAACATGGAACTAAATCTGCAAAAAGGCGCCAAATTGTGTTTCAGCTCCGATCCGGATGATTACTTACCGGTT
>JBFWIL010000081.1:0-10378 GCA_050256015.1 Mangrovibacterium sp.
GTTAAAGTTAAAGGACATGCGATTGAATGTAGAATTAATGCTGAAAATCCGATGAATCAATTTCTACCTACACCTGGAACTATTACAAATGTTATTTTGCCAGGTGGTTTTGGTGTAAGACTTGATGAAACTGGACTCAACAGCTAAGTACCCAAGAGAGTGACCCGATCACGCGTTTGTTTTATGGATAAGTGCTCTTTTTTTGTCTTTAGTTTTTTAAACTATTGATTTTAAACAATATATGGGTTCTTATGGCTCATTTAATCGAAATTGTTTATGTATGAGAAAAATAATTAGGAATAACAGCGTGCCGATGCTCCTGACCATATTAATGGTTTATGGGATCGTCAGAATTTGTACATGCACAAAAGGCGACATGGATTTGGTATCCGGGCGATTATGAAGTGTGGCTTTCCGGTCGGGTGACAAACAATATGAAATGACTATAGTGAAAGGTCAGGAATACATGGTGGAATATAAGAATGCGGCAGTTGCCTGATGTGAACATTCATCCCGACACAGTTAATGGTTCCTGTAAATTACCAACTGCGCCTTCGGGCTTATGACAGCAACATCCTTCGGGTGGCCACTGCATTTGGAGGGGAAGAGGTGATGGCTGATGGGATAACCATGGATGAATTGGAACCCTTTGAGATATTATTTAAAATATTGAATATGAGTAAGAAAATAATTTTTATTTTTCTGGTTTTTCTTTTCTGTCAGAAAATCAGTTGGGGACAGAAAAATACAATTTATCATGACGGATGGATTGACTTTAATAAAAACGGAATACTTGATGTTTATGAAAATCCTGACATGCCTGTAGAACAGCGGGTTGAAGATGTCTTGTCCCGGATGACTTTGGAAGAAAAGACCAATCAGATGGCTACCCTTTATGGTTATGGACGGGTATTAAAGGATGAGCTGCCAACTCCTGAATGGAAAAACGAAATATGGAAAGACGGGATTGCCAATATTGACGAGGATTTGAATAGTTTAGCTTATCATGAAAAAGCACAGACCGGTTATTCTTATCCGTTTCATAAACATGCAGCGGCTATTAATATCATACAGCGGTGGTTTATAGAAAATACCCGTTTAGGGATCCCTGTCGATTTTACGAATGAAGGAATCCGCGGGCTTTGTCACGACCGGGCAACTGCGCTACCTGCACCAATTGCAGTAAGTTCTACCTGGGACAGGTCGTTGTTAAGACAAGCCGGCGATATTATTGGAAGGGAGGCCAAAGCGTTGGGATATACCAATGTGTATGCTCCGATCCTTGATATTAGCCGTGATCCTCGTTGGGGACGTACCGTGGAAACCTATGGAGAAGATCCCTTTCTTGTAGCTGAACTTGGAAAACAAATGGTTCTTGGTATCCAGGAACAAGGGGTTGCCTCTACGGTTAAACATTTTGCGGTATATAGTGTCCCGAACGGAGGAAGGGATGGGAATGCCCGTACTGACCCGCATGTGACTCCCCATGAGTTGCATGAGTTATTTTTATATCCTTTCCGGAGGGTAATTAAAGAAGCACATCCAAAAGGTGTGATGAGCAGTTATAATGACTGGGATGGTACTCCTGTAACCGGCAGTTATTATTTTTTGACACAGTTATTGCGGAATGATTACGGGTTTAAAGGATATGTTGTTTCCGATAGCCGTGCCGTGAAATATATTTGGTCTAAACATCGTACGACAGGTGATTATAAAAAAGCAATCAGGCAAGCTGTTATTGCGGGATTAAACGTAAGGACTGATTTTACCCCTCCCGAAGATTTTATTCTTCCATTGCGTGAGTTGGTTCGTGATGGTGAATTGTCAATGAAAACGATCGACAGCCGCGTGGCCGATGTGCTTCGGGTTAAGTTTGATCTGGGATTGTTTGACCATCCTATTGTCAATGTTGAAGATGCCGGTAAAATTGTTCGTTCAAAGGATACCGCTCCTTTTATGTTGAAAATATCGGAAGAAGCGATGGTCCTTTTGAAAAATGAGAACCAACTGTTACCCCTTGATTTAGCTAAACTCAAAAATATTTTGGTAACCGGCCCCTTGGCTGCTGAAACCGGCTATTCTGTGAGCCGGTATGGCCCATCCAATATTCACGTGGTTTCGGTTTTAGAAGGACTTAAAAATTACATTGGAACCCAGGCTAAAATAAATTATACGAAAGGGTGTGATGTTGTTGATGCTACCTGGCCTGAAAGTGAGCTCATTGCTACTCCGTTGACAGCGGAAGAGGAAGAAGAAATTGCAAAAGCAGTTGAGCAGGCAAAATATTCCGATGTGATTATCGCTGTTTTGGGAGAAGGACGGGAACAGGTCGGGGAAAGCTTGTCCCGTACCTCATTGAGCCTGCCCGGAAGACAACAGGAGTTGCTGCAAGCTTTGTATGAAACCGGAAAACCGGTGGTACTGCTGTTAATCAACGGGCGTCCGCTGACTATCAACTGGGCGGATCAGTTCATTCCAGCCATCCTGGAATGTTGGTTTCCAGGTGAATCCGGAGGAACGGCAATTGCAAGAATCTTATTCGGAGAATCGAATCCCGGTGGAAAATTAACAGTAACGTTTCCAAAAACAATCGGGCAAATCCCCCTTAACTTTCCGTTTAAACCAGGGGCTAATGCCGACCAACCTTCCGAAGGAAATAACGGCTATGGAAAAACCAGGGTAAACGGTTCACTTTATCCGTTTGGGTACGGATTGAGTTATACTTCTTTTTCGTATAGTAATCTAGATGTTACAAATAATATAGCAAGCGATCAAGACTCTGTTCCCGTTGTTCTTGATGTAACCAATACCGGGAAATACCAGGGAGATGAAATTGTTCAGCTTTATGTGAGAGATATGGTTTGTTCTCTTATTCCCTACGATATGCAGCTACGTGGATTTGAGCGTGTTTCTTTGGATCCCGGAGAAACTAAGCAGGTGACATTTGTTTTAACACGAAATAATTTCTCATTTTTTGATTCTTCGATGAAAGAAACAGTAGAACCCGGCGAGTTTGAAATAATAATTGGGAGTTCATCTGAAGATATTCGTCTTCAGAAAAAAATAAAGATAAAAAAGTATTGATGCTGGTAGGATGATTGTCCGCCCCATGCGCATTTGTAGATTTTCGACTTATATATAACTATTAAATTGAAAGTTATCATGAACCTAAAGCAAATTAAAGTAACCCTGATAATCGGACTTTTCCTAATTGGATTAATATATTCCAGTTGTTCTTCAAATAGCGATAGTTCTGTTAAAGTTGTTATAAATGCACAGGAAGAAAATAAAACAATTCCGGACGATTATATCGGACTAAGTTATGAAACTAAAGTGCTTATGCCCGATGAGAATGGGAATTATTATTTCCGTGCCGATAATAAAGCACTTATAGATGTATTTAAATCACTAGGTATAAAAAACTTGCGCATTGGCGGAAATTCGGTAGATGTCTCTTATGTCCCTATTCCTACAGAAAAGGATATAGATCAACTTTTTGCTTTTGCCAAAGCAGCAGGAGTAAAAGTGATATACTCTGTCCGTTTGCAGGAAGGTGATCCGCAATCGGCTGCAAAGCAGGCGAAACATATCTATAAGAATTATGCAGATTTGCTTGATTATTTTGCCGTAGGAAATGAACCGGGATATTATAAAGATTATGAGCATCAACTGCGTCCACGTTGGGAATCAATTATGAAGGCTATGCGAGAAGTTGCTCCAAAAGCTCGTTTCTGTGCACCTGATGATAACCCACATCCGGTTTTATGCCAGAAGTTATTAGATGATTATAGTGCACCGAAAGGACCTGTATCACTTATCACGATGCATAGTTATCCGGGAGGTTGTGCATATAAGAATCCCTTTGCGGTGACAGATGTTAAAGACCTGATTCCGAACGATGCTAAAGAGAAACGTGAGCTATTACTGTCATCTGAAATGCCGGCTGAATATGAAAAGATATATCGTAAGATGGAACCGGTTATTGCCCATTTCCCCTATAGACTTTCGGAGACCAACAGCATTTGGTATGGAGGATTGGAAGGAGCAAGTAATACATATGCTTCTGCCTTATGGGGACTGGACTATATGTACTGGTGGGCAATACATGGTGCATCAGGTATTAATTTTCATACCGGAGATAAAGTAGGAGGTGGAGATAAAACTGTAATTTCACGTTACGCCACATTCGTAACAGAAAAAGACGGCTTTGATATCCGTCCGCTAAGCTATGCGATGAAAGTATTCAACTTGGGTTCCAGAGGAAAGATTGCTCTGGTATCGTTATCCGGTAATGCGAAGAATTTAACGGCATATTCTACTAAAGGAGAGGATGGAACATTCTTTATTACTATTATCAATAAAGAACATGGAGCTGAAGCAAAAAACAGAAAAGTAGATGTATCATTTACTGAAAATGCACAAATAACCGGAAAAGCAGAATGGCTACTGCTCGAAGCTCCTAATGGGGACATCTCAGTAAAAAAAGGAATTATACTGGGTGGAAAAGGAATTGCTTCTGATGGGGCATGGGATAACTATTCATGGGAAAGCATGAAAGCTGTGAATGGAATTATCCATGCAGAGATTCCGGCAGCAAGTGTCATACTGTTAAAAATGAAAGTGAAAATATAAATCTTTCATGCCATATGAAACGAGCCATGAAAGCCGAGGCTTTCGCCCAGGTAGATGTTTATTGGCGAATTGGAGCGAAGCGGAAATCCCCGAAGGGAATTCCATACCGTTGTTAAGCGTCTCAAAGTGATGACGTGTAATACGCAGATTGCAGTTAGTTAAATTGAAAAAATAGACGTATGAAAGAACTTTTACTATTAATGCTGGTAGCTGCAAGTACCACCATTATACAGGCACAGGATATTTCTCAATATAATGTGGTGTGGAACTCACAAAGTAAAAATTCGTCCGAATCTATGCCGCTTGGCGGTGGCGATATCGGCTGCAATGTATGGGTAGAGAACAATGACATTCTTTTTTACATAAGCCGCAGCGGAACTTTTGACGAGAACAGCTCTATGCTCAAACTGGGCCGGATGCGCATAAGTCTCTCTCCTAACCCGTTTAAAAGCAAATTTAGGCAGGAGTTAAAGCTGAAGCAAGGTTATATTGAAATTAGCGGCGATAATCATACGCTGATTAAGCTTTGGGTTGAAGTTTTTAAACCGGTAATACACGTTGAAGTAAGCAGCAATGAAAAGCTAAAAACAAAGGCCGTTTTTGAAAGCTGGCGCACGCAAGACCGCTTGCTGGCTACTGATGAGCGCCACCAGGCTTTTGGCTACAGCAACACTACGCCTGATAAAATACCGCTGTATACGCGTAAAGATTCTGTTATGCCGCAGTCATCGTCTTTAATATGGTATCATCAGGATCGTAACAGCGAGATGATTATCGACCGCGAAGCCGAGCAGCAACATTTAGGCACGCAAAAAGACAAGCTGTGGAATCCTATGAAAAACCTCATTTTTGGTGGTGAACTGCTGGCTCCGGGCATGAAATATACCGGCACAACGGATAGCCTGTATGTAACTACAAAATACCGCGGATGGATTTATGAAAGCGCCCAGCCCGCTAACCACCAGAAAATTGACATTGTGTTGCATACTGCCCATAGTCCCGGTAGTGCGGGCTGGCTTAAAGGCTTAAGACAGGAAACAGCGGCAGCAACAGCTACTCCACAAAAATGGACTAAAAACATAGTGTGGTGGGCGCAGTTTTGGGATAGGAGCCACATTTACATCAACCTTGATAAAAAAGACGACAAGGGCTGGGAAATTGGCCGCAATTACAACGTATTCCGTTACCAGTTGGGTTGCAATGCCTTTGGCGAGTGGCCTACCAAGTTTAACGGCGGTCTTTTTGTTTTTGATGCCGACTTTGTAAATGACGATTACAAAGGCAAGGTTACCCCCGACTTCAGGCGTTGGGGCGGAGGCAGCTTTACTGCTCAAAACCAGCGGCTGGTGTATTGGCCGATGCTAAAATCAGGCGATTTTGACATGATGAAGTCACAATTTGAGTTCTATAATCGTGCGCTTAAGAACGCCGAGCTGCGCACCAAAGTATACTGGGGACATGCCGGCGCTTCGTTCACCGAACAGGTTGAAAACTCCGGCCTGCCCGCCGGGCATGCGTACGAACGTTTATGGGGCGGCACTACACTGCCTGTCAGATCGCGAACCGATTCGGCAAGTACCCGCCTGCTCAAGAATGTAAAAGGCGAAACCATGAAATTTATTGACTACGGCTTGATAACCAATCCCTGGGTGATTGATCATTACGATGGCGAGCTGGAATTTTCAAAGATGATACTGGATTATCAGGTTTATACCGGTGCCGATATCAGCAAATACCTGGAGTTTATTGATGCCAGCATTCGTTTCCATGATGAACATTTTCAGTATTGGTCTAAAAAGTTGAACGGTTACTCTTTAGATGCCGACGGCAAGCTTATTATGTATCCAGGTTCGGGTTTGGAAACGTACAAACTGGCTACCAATTCTACCAGCACCATTACGGGTATGAAAACCGTGCTAACCGAATTACTGGAACTACCTGCCCAATATGGCACTGCACGACAACGCGCTTATTGGAAAGCGGTTTTAAATCGATTACCTGCTATCGCCTTGCGCGAAAAGAACGGTAAAAAGACCATATCTCCAGCCAAAACCTGGGATGGACGGGTAATTAATACAGAGTTGCCGCAGCTGTATCCTGTTTTCCCTTACCGGCGATATGGCGTTGGCCGGCCCAACCTGCAGTTGGCTGTTGATACCTGGCGTTATGGCGCCGACAAAGAAAACCAGCATGATATTGTGAGCTGGCACCCTGACCCTATTTATGTGGCCGACCTGGGTTTAACCAGTGAGGCAAAAGACCTGATCATCAAAAAACTATCTAATGCGAAATTTCGCTATCCAACCTTTTGGGGTCCCGGCCTTGATTGGGCGCCCGACCACAATTGGGGCGGCAGCGGCATGATAGCCCTGCAGGATATGATGCTGCAGGTCGTAGGTAAAAAAATATACCTGCTGCCGGCCTGGCCTGCAGATTGGGATGCCGATGTTAAGTTGCATGCACCCTGTAATACCACGGTAGAGGCCATTATTAAAAACGGGAAAATTGAAAAATTAAAAGTTACGCCTCAGGCCAGAACTAAGGATGTAATTGTGATGGATACGCATAATTAGTCCTTCTAAAAAAATATTAGATTTTCAATATATTATAGAGGAGTCTGGATGCTGATGAGAAAAAGACGGGTAGAAAGGAACATGTTCTTTGCCGGTTGATGGATGTCGAACGGACCTTTGGATAAGAAAGGCAGGAGATTGGATATCAAACATCTACAATAATGTCTAGATGCCCCTGGCTGGTTGTTGATGACAGGATGATGAGCCGGAAACAGGACCAGGATGTTTTGAAAGAACTGGCCGACCGGGTTTTCCCGAGGTCCAAGACTGCAGGTGAGAAACGTTAGTATGGAAAATATAAATGTATCACTACTAAACGACTGATAAATATGACAGATACTGATGGACTGACAAATGATATCCCCCGGATATGCTATACAGCATAAAAATCTGTTGGATGACCCTGTCCACTTTTTTTTTGTAAGTTTAATTATCTCCAAAAGTACTGACCGGCCGAATGTTGGCCTGTGTGAGAACAGGATAAACCTTAGCTAAACCAAACAAGCATGTGGAAATTGAATCTGAAATATCTGCTGAGTCTCTGCAGCCTGATCCTCCCGGCGTGGCTGTTGTGTGCCCAGCAATCCGAAAAACAGTATTTGTCAGGCCGCGGCAGCGATCATACCGTGGATTGGCAGTTTTATTGCACAGCCGGACAAAAAACGAAATAATAATAAGTCCCCCCGGGGACAAAAAGGAGACAGATTATGACAACATGGGGAAATGAACTGCTGCCGGTCGACATCGTGCTGGCCCCGGAATGGTGGCACCGTAACGAAAAGATGAGCTTTGACCGGGATTTTTTCTTTCATCCGCTAAGAAGGGTGGAAGAAGAGCAGCGAATGGAAAAAGCTCTTTATGAACGCTGGGGACGGTACGGTTTGGGAGAACAGCGAAATCAGAAAAGGCCGGAGATCGGGGCTGTTCATCTGGCAGCCGGCTTTTTGCTTTCCGAAATGGCAGGCTGTAAGGTCAATTATTCGGAGGCTCATCCGCCGCAGGTGGTTCCTGCCGGACAGGAACTGCGTGAGATCAAGGCGGAGGAAGCCTTTCGCTCGGAGGCTTTTAAACGGGTGGAAAAGCTGGCAGAAGAGCTGAAAAAGAAATACGGTTATCTGACAGGCGATATAAACTGGGGTGGGATCCTGAACATTGCCATGGATTTGCATGGGGAAAACATTTTTACGGATATGATGATGAGTCCCGAAGAGGTAAAAATTTACTTCGCCTGCATTGCAGAGCTGATTGAAAAATTTACCGGTTTTCTGCAGTCGGGTACCGGCTCTACCTCCATTTCCGTAAACCGGGGAGTACGCCACCTGAGACAACCGGTATTCCTGCATTCGGAATGTTCGCACACAATGATTTCCCAGGAAGACTATGAGCAGTATCTGTTGCCCTTTGATGTGCGGTGGAGCAGCAAACGTCCCTTTGGTATTCATTACTGCGGATCCGATCCGCACCGTATGGCCGGGGCTTTTGCCACAATACCTCACCTGGATTTTCTGGATCTGGGCTGGGGAGGGGATGTAAAAATATTGCGGCAACATTTGCCCGACACGTTTTTTAACATCCGGATCAGTCCGGTAGAGCTGGCTCGCATGAGTACAGGTGAAATCAGGGAAACAGTTACCCGGCTGGTGCGCGATTCTGGCAATCCGGAGCTGACGGGAGTTTGCTGTGTCAATATGGACGATACGGTGAGCGACGACCGTATCGATACATTGCTGGAAACCGTGGATGAATTGCGAAAGGTCTGTGCTTCCGGAGCTGAACGATAAACCCGAATATAAACAGGACGATTAAGAACACCATATGGCAAAAAAATTTGACAACCTGCTGGCCGATGCCCAGGCTACCCGGGTTGTGCCTGTAAAACCACAGGATTTTGATTTTGACAAATATGAGGCCTACGCAGAAAACCTGAATGAAAACTGCGCTGCATTCTGGAAGCAGGAGTCGGGGGTGGTTGTATACCGGCGCATGCGTGTGGGAGAATGCTTCTCCTACGGATGCAGGGACATGAAACGATCTCTGGAGCTCCAGCTGGGAGCGCTGGAAAAGAGCATGCTTTTCCGGGCCGACGTACCCAACTTTCTGGAACCATGGTACGGCATAGGTACCGTTGCCTGTGCTTACGGGGGAGATTACATCTGGCATGAGGGCAATGCTCCTGCCCTGGCTACCCGTTTTTCCTGCCTGGACGAGGTGCTGGCTGCCGAACCGGTGGAAATAGCCCAAACCTCCATCGGCCGGCATACTTTGGAGATGATCGAGTATTTTATGGACCAGACGAAAGGCAGGCTTCCAGTGTCAATGACAGACAGCCAGTCTCCTCTGAATATGGTTGGCCACCTTTATCCGCTCGATCAGTTTTTTATGGATGTTCTTCTGGAGCCGGAAAAAGTGATGGAACTGTTTGACAGCCTGGCCGGACTATCGGTCCGCTTTAACGAAGAGCAGCGCAAGCTCATCGGTGCTGCCATGGCATTGCCGGGGCATGGTTTTGCCTCCTCAGTGATGTGGAAAGGACTCGGATTGAGTGATGATAATGCCATTATGATTTCTCCTGAGCAGTATCTTGAAATTGCGGCGTCTTCTGTACAGAAGATCTGTGCTCCGTTTGGAGGTCCGGTTTTTCATTCCTGCGGTGACTGGGCCGACTGGGCCGGAGCTGTTCTGCGACTGAAGGAAATTAAAATGGCCGACGGGGCTTTTTCTCCGCAGACTGACCCAGGGGCTACGGACAAGCTCGAAGCCTTTCACTGCTTTGCCGGAACGGGGGTGATCCTGAATGCACGGATGGTGGGAAACCTGGAGACCATCAGGGAACAGCTAACCAGACTTTGGGTGCCTAACATAAAGCTGGTGGCGGTGACTTATTGTGAAACCCCCTCTGAACAGGAAGAAGCTTATCAATTAATTCAGCAGTTATGCAGCTAAAAAACGGAAATTACCGCTGGCGTGTGGTGGCTTTGCTTTTTTTTGCCACCACCATAAATTATATCGACCGGCAGGTCTTGGGTATCCTGGCGCCGCAGCTTCAACAGGATATGGGCTGGTCGGAATTGGATTACGGCTTTATCATTATGGCTTTTCAGCTGGCTTATGCCATCGGACTTATCAGCACTGGAACCCTGCTTGACCGGATTGGTACACGGTTGGGCTTTATC
>JBFWIL010000082.1:0-10335 GCA_050256015.1 Mangrovibacterium sp.
CCCTGCTTCAGATTCTTCTTGTTAAAAGGCACGCTCTTGCTTTTCTTTTTATTCTTACCCATTTGTACTTGATAAAAACTGATTAAAAAGCTGCTTCCCCGGATATTCAGGCAGGCGCAACGCCTGCTGCTCATTTTTCCGGATAAACCGACCGGACAGGAAAAACCTCCAGCCGTTCAATATCCAGCTCACCGCCGGTATTGTAAAGTAAAACCTCCCGGGATTCCGGCTCAGGTACAAAACAACTGCTAATCACCGGCTGCCCCTCCCTGCCAAAAATCTCCACCGAACTGCGGTCCATCAGGATGGTCAGGCTGAGTTTTCCGTTTTCCGGAAGCAAACCGGCACTGCATCCCAGGAAGCTAAGAACGTTCTTGGTTGCATCATAGCGGATTTCCGTTCCGTTCTGATCCCGGCCGTGCCTGAGAAGAAAACCAAAACTGCTGAGTTTATTCAGGACAAAGGTCCCGCGAATGTAAAGACAATCCTCCTTGACCCCTTTCAGCGGATTCTTATTAAGTCCGGGGATCACGGTTTTCCCCTCAACCTTCATTCCTTTCCCCAGCAGATTTTCCAACTCCCTGACCGGTCTGCGTTCCAGCCGGAACCCTTCCGGGACTGCTTTCAGGCTAAGTTCACAGGGAAAACTCAGCTGTCCGTTAAACGGCATATCCGGATAAGTCCCTCCTCGCATCCAGGCAATCGAAACGATCCGTCCATCCGCTTCCGGCAGGTTACTCCAACACTTCGGGGCCTGGTAATTCGCTCCGAAATCGCTTTGCATTCGCGGACTCCCGGGGATAAACCGTCTGCCATCAAAACTTCCGGCAAACCAGGAACCACTGCGTTCAAAAAGGATCCAGCAGGTTTCCCCGGCACGTCCCTCCACCGGAAGCTCTACCAGTTCGGAACATTCCTGGAAGCCGGGCAGATGACTTTCAAACGTCCAGTCTGTCAGGTTCTCCGAACTGTAAAAAGACAAACCCTGCCGGGAGTCATCTCCCCCGGGTTGCCGGGAAAGCATCATCACAAAATGCCGGCCGGCCTCAGACCAGAATACTTTCGGATGGCAGGTCTGATTTTCCGGATCAAAAGGGATAAGCGGATTCCCCTCGTATTTGGTCCAACTGCGCCCCTTGTCCCTGCTATAAGCCATACACTGGCCATACATCCGGCTGGTATAAAAAGCCAGAATAACAGGCTCCTCGCCCTGCTGAAGTCCGCTAAAATTCTTCCGGTCGACCAGAACAGAACCCGGCAGATTGTTCCCGAATTCCGGATCGCGCGATTTGCCCCGGTCGGGAGTCAAAGCCAGGGGCAGATGCTCCCAGTGCAACAGGTCGGTACTCACGGCATGTCCCCAGTAAGAAAAAATATTATCAAGACCAAAAGGATTGTAAACATAAAACAGATGGTACTCCCCGTCAATCCAGACAAGGCCGGCCGGTTCGCCCATCCGGTTTTCTTCAGGCGTAAAATGGAACTGGGGCCGGTACACTTCATTGAAAGGCCGTTTGTCTGCAGCAGCAACACTTATCGGCAACAGCAAAGCAATGATTTTCAACCAACAGAACAAATTTCGCATAATCTTTCACTTTTTTCCGGAAACGATTACCAAATGTAAGGATTTTATAAGATAATCCGTTCAGGCCGGCGGCTTTATTCCGACAGCATGCAAATCCATCCGGCCCTCTGGCCAGCCCTGAGCAGGTCTTTCCCCGGGGCAGGCTTTTAAAAAACAGTTTTTTTTTGACTGTGCTTATGAAATAAAAATATTTCCCTATATTTGTTCACAAATTAATTTGACAAAACATGCTTTTCATCAAGTCGTTTTATTACTGGTATTTTTTTTCGCTTCAGCAAACGGGGTCGAAGAGTAATCGATTTGTATAAAAGCAAAACCATAACGAATACAGAAAGGTCCCGCAAAAACGGGGCCTTTTCTTTTAAACGGAAGGATCATGAATGTAACCGTAATCGGACTCGGACTAATCGGCGGTTCGATGGCCAAAGACCTGAGAAAAACAGGATTTGCCACCTGCCTGACCGGTGTGGAAGCAAACGAACAACACGCCCGGGAAGCCCTTGAACTAGGGCTTGTTGACAGAGTGCTCCCCCTGGAGCAGGCCGTACAGAAAGCCGACATGGTGATCCTGGCCATTCCCGTCGACAAAATTTGCGGGATGCTCCCAAGGGTACTCGGACTGATCCGTGAAGGAACCACCGTAACCGACATGGGTTCCACCAAACGATCCATTGTCCGTGAGGTGGAAAATCATCCCCGCCGCAAAAACTACATTGCCGCCCACCCAATGTCCGGAACGGAGAATTCCGGGCCACAGGCCGCCCTGGAAAATTTGTTTGTCGGCAAGATTGCCATTATCTGCGACCACGAACAGTCCGGTCCCCAGCACCTGGCCCTGGTGGAAAAAATGTTCCAGACCTTTGGCATGGAAATGGCCTACATGTCGGCAGACGAACAAGACCACAACACAGCCTTTATCTCCCACCTTCCCCACGCCGCCGCCTTTGCCCTGGCCAACACCGTCCAGGGAAAGGAAGACCGGTCGATTATCTGTGACCTGGCCAGCGGCGGATTTCGTTCTACGGTAAGGCTGGCCAAGAGTTCCCCGGAGATGTGGGGACCCATTTTCCGGCAGAACCGGGATTATATTGTTGAATCACTTGATGTTTACATCCGGCATCTGAAGGAACTGAAAGAAAGTATTAAGCACGATGAAACGAAAATGTATGCACTGATGCATAATGCCAACGGAATCCGGGAGATTCTGAACGGGAACAAACCCGGTCTGATCCGGAACGAAGAAAAGATTGTTAAATTTTATACCAGAAAAAAATGAAACGTCCATGAATAAATAATCATTAACTCACACACGAGCATGATTATTTGCGAATTGGAAGTTCCATCTGACCGTTAAAAATTAAAAAAATAAACAGATGAAAATTGAATTGGACATCAGGCCTGTCAAATCCTGGTTGCCGCAACTGGATAATCCGCTGCTTATCGCCGGTCCCTGCAGCCTGGAAACCGAAGAACAGACCATGGAAACGGCCCGCATGCTGGCCAAAGATCCGCGGGTATTCATCTTTCGCGGAGGTGTCTGGAAACCACGCACCCGCCCGGGATCATTCGAAGGAGTCGGCCCGGTCGGACTAACATGGCTGCAGCAGGTAAAACGGGAAACCGGACTGGCCGTGGGCACAGAGGTAGCCAATGCCCGCCACACCGAAAAAGCCCTGAAAGCCGGACTGGATATAATCTGGATCGGAGCACGCTCCACGGCCAGTCCGTTCGTGGTCCAGGAAATAGCCAATGTACTGCGGGGAACCGATACGGTGGTTATGGTAAAAAACCCTGTCAATCCGGATGCCCAGTTATGGATGGGCGCCTTTGAACGCTTAAACCGGGCAGGAATTAAAAATCTGGTGGGCATCCACCGGGGTTTCACCCCCTTTAGGGAAACCAAATACCGGAACTATCCGAACTGGATCACCTTCATTGAGCTAAAGCGGCACCTGCCCAACCTGCCCATTATTTGCGATCCGAGCCATATTGCCGGGAAACGGGAATACCTTTTCGAAATTGCCCAGAAAGCTTTCGATATGGGCATGGACGGGCTGATGCTGGAAGCGCACTGCGATCCGTCATGTGCCCTGAGCGATAAAGATCAGCAACTTACGCCGGCCGACCTGGCCAAATTACTCGACAAACTGGTTATCCGCCTTGAATCGGTTAACAACAGGGAATTCGAGAACAGGCTGGAAATGCTGCGAAACCGAATCGACTCGCTGGACAAGGAACTGCTTGAGATTCTGTCTTCCCGCTCGGAAATAAGCAGGCAAATAGGGCTCTACAAAAAAGAGAACAATGTGACGGCCCTGCAGATCAGCCGGTGGACTGAGCTCATGCAGGAACGGATCCATCTGGGAGAAAAGCTGAACCTGAACAAGACTTTTGTACAAATTCTTTTCCAGCTGATTCACGAAGATTCCGTCCGGATGCAGACCGAAATCCTGGATGAGGAATAAACCCCGGGGCTTATCCGGCCAGTGAAGCCAGACGGCGGAGGGCCTGCTTCATGCTCTGCTCGATCAACAACAGGTCCTTCACCTCACAGCCCGCATAAATAAACATTACCTCAAGGGCTTTTTCCCCCTCCCTTGCCTCATAAAGGATGTGCTTATTCCGGCGGTAGGCTTCGCGCATACGGCGTTTCAGCAGGTTCCGCTTAACCGCACGCCTGAAATTGCGCCGTGAAACGGAAAAAGCAGCCCGCACCGGGGATCTCTCCCGGGAATCCGCAGCGATCCAGGCCACTTTAAGCGGAAAGACAAAAAAAGACTGTCCTCCGGAAAATAACTTTCCGATGGCCTTGCGGCTGCGCAGCCGTTCTTCCCTGGATAAGCCGAATATTTTAGACATAAGACGAAAATACAACAAAAAAGGGGAAACAAATTCCCCTTTTTTTATTTGCATTAAAAGATTTTATTTTGCCCTGGCCTTATTGTTTTGCCGGATATACTGCTCCAAAGCCATGGTCATGGAAGGAGCCTGGGGTGTAGGGGCCTCGATATCGAGCCGGAGACCGGCACTTTTTACCGCTGCTGCCGTGGTCGGGCCAAAAGCTGCAATTTTGGTGTCGTTCTGTTGAAAATCCGGAAAATTTTGTTTTAACGATTTGATTCCCGAAGGACTGAAAAAGACCAGAACGTCATAATTCACATCGTTCAAATCGGAAAGATCGCTGCTTACCGTCCGGTAAATAATAGCCTTGGTATACTTATACCCCCCACTGTCAAGCAGCTCGGGAATCTCCTGCTTATGAATATGTGAAAGGGGCACCAGATACCTGTCTTCCTTGTGTTTTTTCATCAGATCGACCAGGCCGGAGAACATTCCGCTTCCGTAAAAGATTTTCCGTTTCCGGTAAACAATGTACTTTTGCAGGTACAGTGCCGTAGCCTCCGAAATACAAAAGTATTTCATCGCATCGGGTACGGTGATCCGCATTTCCTGACAAATCCGGAAAAAGTGATCCACGGCGGTACGACTGGTAAAGATGACGGCAGTGTGATCCAGAATCTGAACACGCGTCTGCCGGAACTCTTTGGCAGATACCCCTTCAACCTGAATAAACGGTCTGAAGTCCACCTGTACGTTCATTTTCTCTGCCAAATCAAAATAAGGGGACTTTGCAGACTCAGGCTGCGGCTGTGAGACGAGAATTTTTTTGATTTTCAAGAATCTTTCTTTTTTTGTTATTCCAATCCGTTATCCGAAAACCAGCTTACAGATAACCAATAACGGTAATATTTCGAGGGTACAAAGGTACAAAATCAAATAAAATATTGAAAAATGTTTCCGGATTAAAATTTTTACCCCCCGAAAAATTAACGAAATATAAAGCAGCAAAATGACAATTCCTCCGGCAGCTATCACCCACACCGGATGGTGCAGCGGAGTAAAGGCAATGACCAGCGTCAGGGGCAACAGAAGAATTCCGGACGCCCGGTTAAAATTACCCATATTATACAGGAACTCAAACGTTTCAGACACAGTACGACTAAACTGTCCCAACAGATAATAGGCCAGTCGTTTTAACAGAAAGTATATAAATATCCCGGCCAGAATCTGTAAGTATGCCATCCAAGCAGTAGGATGAACCAACAGTTTAAAAGTCTGCAGGGAATAAAAAACAAACAAACTGAAAACCAGGTAAAAAATCACATCCAGCCGGAAAGAGGCACGGACCAGACTCAGCGAACGCTCGCGAAACATCCGGGAAGCAGTCATCGCATTAACCGTTGAACTGAACAGCTGACTCAGATAATGCTTATAAAACAAACGGACAGATCCGAGCAGGATCAGTACAATAATAAATACCCCCATTTCCCAATCGGAAGTGTTACGGTCGAGCTTTCGCTCGGGCAGGAACAGCCGCGAATTTCCGGAATCCTCCGTAATCTGCCCTACCGAACCGGGTTGCACCGGACTCAGCGGAACCAGCGCGGGTTCCCGGCCGGACAAGTTTGCCGGACTCAGCTGCTGCGGAACAAGGAAAACATCCTCCCCTCCAAGCGAATCGGGGACCACCAGGGGAATCAGGCTTTCGTCTGCTACGGGCCGGGTTAAGCTTCCGGGCAAAAACAACGACTCAGACAAAGGAATTTCAACTGCCTGGTGAAGCTGTCGCAATAGCGTATCATTCCTCAAATCCTGTAACATACCGGCCGTAGCAATTTGCAACAAAATTAAGGAATTCCGGGATTAATCCATATGTCCGCGTCTGTAATTATTTATGTTGATTTAATCTAAATCTATCCTAAGCAACGCTTTCCAACATTTTATTCAGGACGCTGTTGTTTTTTATGTCAGGGATTAGCAAATTATTTCTTTATTCATACATTTATATTTGTATATATTTAAATATAATTATATCTTTGCTTCCTCAGACCGTTTCCGTTCTCCCGGAAAGAATCCAGACGGACCGGCCGGTTGAATAACAAAGGAATCTATGTACAAAAACATACAAGTTATCATGCGAAACAGACAAATTATACTCACGCTGCTGATTGCCCTGGTTCTGCCTTTCCTGGGAACCAGCCAGACCAGGCAGCTAAGCCTGGAGGAAGCCTTAAGCCTGGCCGCAAAGAACAACCTGTCTGTAAAACGTGCAGGAGCAGCAGAACAGGCAGCCCGGGCGGGTTACCGGATAAGCAACGCGGTTTTTCTGCCCGGATTGTCGGTGAGTTACACGGGAAGCTCAACCAACGATCCGCTGGCCGTGTTTGGCTATAAGCTAAAACAGGAAACAGCTACCCAGGCCGATTTTGATCCGGAGCTGCTTAATAATCCGGGCTCCCGGGAAAATTTCAACACCCGCATTGAACTGCAGCAGCCCCTGCTGAACCTGGACGGAATCTATGCCCGGAAAGCAGCCAAAAGCGAGTATGAAGCCCGAAAATTTCAGGCAAATTATACCGGTCGCTACATCCGTTACGAGGTTAAAAAGGCTTATTATCAGCTGGAACTGGCCGGACAATTGGTACAAGTTACGGAACAGGCCCTGGATGCTGCACGGGAAGCCATGAAGTTAAGCCAGCAAAACGAGCAACAGGGACTGGTCAAAAAAGCCGATGTACTGGAAACCGCGGTCCGCCTGGAAGAACGGAAGAACCAGCTCCATGAGGCCATAAACCGGGACCGGGCTGCCGGTGAATACCTGGCCCATCTGCTCGGGTTGGAACCCGGTACCCCTATTGAACTCACCGACACCCTGCTCCGGGAACCAGCCCGGGCAAGCACAACAACACCTTCACCGCTTCCGGAAAACCGCCCGGACCTGCTGGCCATGCAAAAAGGACTGGAAGCCAGGGAATACCTTTTACAAGCACAAAAAATGAAATTCATTCCCCGGCTGAATGCCTTTGGAAGTTACGAATGGAATGACCGCGGCATCTCCGGAATGGATGCTGCCAATTACCGGCTTGGCGCCAGCCTGCAGTGGGACCTGTTCAGCGGGTACAAAAACCTGGGCCGTGTCCGGCAGGCCGGAGCCCGGCTGGAAGAAGCCCGGCTGGAATACCAGGATTACCTGTCGCAAAGCCAAATCCGGCTTAACCAGGCAAGACGCCGTGCCGACCTGAATTACCGCAGGGTGCACTCAGGCAGACTGGCCAGCGAACAAGCTGCCGAATCGCTTCGCATCCGGACCAACCGCTACCGGGAGGGACTTGAAAAGACAGCCGACCTGTTGCAGGCAGAAGCCCTTGCTGCCATGAAAAAGCTGGAATACCTGCAGGCTGTATATCAATACCGGGAATCGCTCTTTGAGCTGGAAATGCTCCTGGAAGAAAACTCCGACAAGTAAAAAACTCAACTGATCATTAAAACACATGCCCTATGAAGACAGCTTTTCATAAACCGATTCTGATGATACTCATCCTGTCCGGCATAACCGTATTGAATGCCTGCGGCGATAAAAACAGCCGAAAACAAGCTTCCGTACCGGCCATCCCGGCCCAGGTCAAAGAGGCCCGCATGCAGGAATACCCCCGGGAGCATACCTTCTCCGGACGGCTGGAGGCAGGCTGCCAGACCAAACTAAGCACCCGGGTTATGGGACAGATTGAACGGATTCCGGTAAAAACCGGACAGCGGGTCAGCCGGGGTCAGTTGCTTCTAAGCATCCGAAACCAGGATATTCTGGCCCGGAAAGCCCGGGCAGAAGCCATGCTGAGCGAGGCCCGCACGGCATTTGAAAACGCGGAGAAAGACCTGAAACGCTACGAAAATCTGTACCAGAGTAAAAGTGCCACGGAAAAAGAGATGGACGATGTGCGAACCGGTTACCGTATGGCTAAAGCCCGGCTGGAAGCAGCCGGGCAGATGCAGCTGGAAGTGGAGGAAAACCTGCTCTACACGGAGCTGCGGGCACCCTACAACGGCGTGATCACCGGCAAATTTGCCGAAGCCGGCGATATGGCCGGTCCGGGCATGCCCCTGCTGGCCATTGAAAATCCCGGACAATGGGAAGTCCGGGCCCGTATCCCGGCCAAAGACATTGCCCGTATCCGGCTGAATGATCCGGTCAGGCTCAGGGTAGATGCACTGGGCAAACTGGTACTGCACGGACAGATTACCGAAATCAACCCATCTTCAGCCAACACGGGCCCTCAGTTTGAAGCCAGAATCGTGCTGCAGGATCTCCCGGGAGAAACCGCCAGACTATACAGCGGACTTTATGTCACGGTCGATTATGAACAAGGCAGCCGTCTGCTTATGCTTATCCCCCGCCAGGCCTTGGTACACCGGGGACAGCTAACCGGACTGTATACTCTGGGACAAAACGGAACAGCCCTGCTGCGCTGGATCCGGACCGGAAAAATCTATGAGGACTCTGTAGAAGTATTAAGCGGCATTGCCGACGGGGAACAATATCTTATACCCGGAGAACAAAAGCTATACGACGGTGCGCACATTCAAAAAAACTAAACTATGAAGACAGGATTATCCGGCGGCATTGCCAACCAGTTTATCAACTCGAAGCTTACTCCCCTGCTGATGGCGGTTTTCCTGATCGTGGGAATATACAGTTCCTTTCTGATTCCCCGGGAGGAAGAACCGCAGATTGACGTTCCCATGGCCGACATCTTCTTCCGCTATCCCGGAGCCAGTCCCGAAGAAATTGAAACCCGGGTAATGCAACCTCTGGAGAAAGTGATCTCAAACATCACCGGAGTGGAATATGTGTACTCCCGTTCCATGCCCGGGCAAGCCATGATGATCGTTCAGTTTTACGTGGGCGAAGACATAGAACGTTCGCTGGTGAAGATGTACAGTGAGATCATGAAACACATGGACCAGATGCCTCAGGGAACCAGTTTCCCGCTGATCAAGACCCGATCGATCGACGATGTACCGGTACTCGGGCTGACCTTCTGGAGCTCCCGCTATGACGATTATGAACTGAGACGTCTGGCCCAGGAAGCGGACAACGAGATCAAGCAGATCACCGACGTATCAGCCACCAAAGTGATCGGTGGACGATCCAGGCAGGTCCGCGTGCTTCTGAACAACGAACTGATGGCCGGCTACGGGGTGGATGCTTTGTCCATTGCCCGGCAGATCCGGCTTGCCAGTGAACAGTTTCAGGCCGGCCGTTTTAACCGGAACGACCTGGAATACCAGGTCGAAGCGGGTGAGTTCCTGAAGACAGCAGACGATGTAGCCGGACTGGTGGTAGGCGTATACAACAACCATCCTGTATACCTCCGTCAGGTGGCCGAAGTGCTGGACGGTCCGCAGGAACCCGTCCAGTATGCGGAATTCGGACTGGGCAGGCTTGACGAGCGAAGCGATGAGTTCCCGGGAACATACCCGGCAGTAACCCTCTCCGTTGCCAAACGACGGGGGGCGGATGCCATGCGCGTATCAGACGAAATCCTCCGGAAACTGGAGCTGCTTCGTGCCGATCTGATCCCCCGCGAGGTGGAGATCACAGTGACCCGCAATTACGGGGAAACTGCCTCCCACAAGGTGGCCGAACTGATCATGCACCTGATCGGGGCCATTATCTCGGTTTCCATTGTGGTGATGCTGGCCATGGGCTGGCGGGGCGGACTTGTGGTCTTCCTGTCTGTTCCGGTAACCTTTGCCCTCACCCTGTTCAGCTATTATTTTATGGATTACACGCTGAACCGGATCACCCTGTTCGCCCTAGTCTTTGTCACCGGAATCGTGGTGGACGACTCAATCATCATTGCCGAAAACATGCACCGGCATTTCAGGATGCGTAAACTGCCTTTTATTCA
>JBFWIL010000083.1:0-10264 GCA_050256015.1 Mangrovibacterium sp.
GCTGTGTTTCTGCTTGCCGGTGTGCTTGCCGTGCTTTGGGGGATCGGCATTGCGGTGTTCGGGAAATCAGGGAAAGGTATCTGGTTTGCCGGAGGGGGAACGGTGCTGGCTGTTCTGGCCCTGTTTCTGGTTGCCGGACTGAACCATACGGCGTTTTACCCTTCTGTCTTTGACCTCCAGTCATCGCTGACCATTGAAAATGCTTCCTCCAGTCATTTTACGCTGGTGACCATGAGTTATGTGTCTTTGTTCGTGCCTTTTGTAATCGCTTATATATGGTGGTTTTGGAGAGCCATGAATAAAAGGAAGATTAGCCGCGAGGAGATAAGCGGGGAATCTCATGCCTATTAAGGATGATTGTGTATCGTAAAAACATGCAATTATGCTCTGGAATACAATTTTGTGGTTATTAAGCTGGCCTGTTCTGGTGGTAGTTTCCTGGTTTCTGGTCCTTATGGTGACAACGAAATACAAAAAGGTCCTTGACCGGCCTGATAGATAAGGGCTTCCGTGTCTGATTTTTTCTTTTGGAGAAGAAATGGCCGGCTTTTCCCCGGGATCAGTTTTTTAAATTCCGGAAGGCCATACCCAGAGAGAGCAGGATGTAGCTCAGGATAACCAGCGGAAAGGCATAGAGTTGCAGGCTGATTAGCAGCACCAGACAGAGAGCCAGAAAAATAAAACGGATTTCGTTGCCGCTCCATTTCAGATGTCTGAATTTCATCGAGAACATGGGCAGTTCGCAAATCATGAGTCCGGAGAACAGCAGGATAACAATTTGCAGAAACCAGGGGTTCAGGATAAGTTCGTTTACGGCCTGATGGTTTCCAAGTGCCACAACCAGTGCCAGTGCCGCATAGAACATAGCGTTGGCCGGGATGGGAAGTCCGAGAAAATTCTTTGTCTGCCGGGTGTCTACATTAAATTTGGCCAGACGGAAAGCTCCGGCCACGGGAATCAGCAACACCGGTAACAGCCAGCTCCATTGCATGAAACAGGTTCCTGCCGCTTCCTGTGCCGACAATTCCTGGGAGTATGAGCATCGCAGCATGCTTGCGGTTAGTGCTGCCGGTGCCAGACCGAAGGAAACAAGGTCGGCCAGGGAGTCCAGTTGTTTGCCTATCTCGGAATACGATTTTAACAGGTGAGCTGACATGCCGTCCAGAAAATCAAAGGCGGCTGCCGCCAGGATCAACAGGGCAGCGGCAACCAGGGCTCCTTCCAGTCCCAGAAAGATAGCGATGGTTCCCGACACCAGATTCATGGCTGTGATCGTATTGGGTACCCAGAAAAACGGATTTCGTTTATGTTTCATGATTCTACGGGGTTATAAAATTAAGGCTGGCATCATCAGCAGATCCTGTGCGCCGGCCCTTCAGCTGAGTTCTCCGATTACTGTCCGGTTCCCGGTTACCTTTTCTCCGAGAGCTACACGCAGGCTTGTGTCTGCCGGCAGATAGAGATCAACCCGTGATCCGAAGCGGATAAAACCCATTTCCATATTATGATTCACTTCCTGCCCGGGGCTCAAAAAATTCAGGATACGCCGGGCCATGGCCCCGGCAATCTGGTTAGTCAGGATTTTTCTGCCGTCGGCTATCCGGATAACTGTACTAAACCGTTCGTTTTCCTCTGCCGACTTTGATTTAAAAGCCGCATGAAATTTCCCTTTACGGTGTTCCAGATGGCTTACCTGTCCGGCAACAGGTACCCAGTTGATATGAACGTTGAACGGGGACATGAAAACGGAAACTTTCAGCGTTTTTGTCTTCAGGAATTGTTTTTCCTCGTATTCCTCAATGGCACAGATTGTTCCGTCTGCCGGGGAAAGAACCAGCCGCTCTGCCGGATCAGTAAACCGGGCAGGATACCGGAAAAACAGCAGAACCGGAATCAGCAGGACCAGGCTTAGTGCTGTGAACAGTATTTTGGACCAGGGGGTGCCCAGGTATAGCCAGGCGATCAGGTTTACGGCAATCACCAGCAACAGACTTATTCGGATAATAATTTTTCCTGCAGGATGAAATTTCATTCGTTTAAATTTTATGCCGGAACCCAGGTTTCCGTTAATACAAAAGTAATGAATTTTAGATACACTGCAGACCCGGAATTGTATCAGATTTTTCCGCCGATCAGTTCCAGCAGAAGGAAATATACAGGCACGGCAAACAAGAAGGAATCGAAGCGGTCCAGAAGTCCCCCGTGTCCCGGAATCAATTGTCCGCTGTCTTTCTTCCCGAACTGCCTTTTCATCAGGGATTCGGTCAGGTCGCCCAGGGTGGCGGACACCACAACCGGAATGGCCAGAATCATCCATCCGGCGGGCGACAACAGCGGAATGAACCTGGCCAGCAGTCCGGCGCCACCCACAGCCACCAAAGCCCCTCCCAGGGTTCCTTCCCATGACTTCCGGGGGGAAATTCGTTCAAAAAGCCGGTGTTTCCCCAGACTGACTCCAAAAAGGTATGCTCCTGAATCGTACAACCAGATCAGTCCCAACAGGACAATCAGCAGCCGGGGCGAGTATGCTTCTCCATGCCGGAAGACCAGAAAAGCGGTCATACTTAGCGGAAGGGCCACATACAACAACCCTATCAAGCCGGTGGCGATGTTCCCTAGCGGGTGTTTCTTTTTTCGGTAAAGTTCGGTAACAGGGATAAGCAGCACGAAAGGTACGAGCATCAGAAATCCTGTTGCCTGTACATATTCTGCCGCGACCAGCAGCGACAACACGAACAAAACCACACCGGCTGTTATGCATGCCGGGGAAAAAGGAAGGATATCCGATTCCCTGCCCAGCCGGTAGAATTCAATCAGTCCGGTAACCAGCAGAACCAGCATGTAGAGGGCGTATGTCCACGGACCGGCAAGCAGACAACCCAGGCTAAGGCTTACAAATACAATTCCGGAAACAGACCGGATCATCAGGTTTTTCAAACTCACAACTTTTTTAGAATTTCCCGGGCTTTTTCCTTTTCTTTTTCGTGCACGTAAACTGCTGTTTCCCCCAGACTGGGGAACACGGAGTCCCGGTGACTGAGGATAACCGAACGAATGCCGTTTGCTTCCAGCAAATCGCGGGCCATACCGGCCTGGTAAGCATCGGAGGTAGAATATACATCGACAAAATCTTTTTCCATGACAATCAGATTAAAAAGATTGGTCACACAAAATTACAATTATTTTTCGTGGGCCGTGCATGCCCTTAACCAGCGTTTTTTCAATATCGGCTGTCCGGCTGGGACCGGTAATGTTGGTGATCACGGAAGGCAACCGGTTCGGGTACCTCTTCTGAAGGAGTGCCAGGGCTTCTTCCAACTGGTCTACCAGCTGGGCTTTATGGGCGATGACGATATGCACCGGGGGGAAAACATGAAGTTTTCTGCCCGTATCTGCCCCGGAACTGACCAATACGGAGCCCAGCCGGGCTATCAGGAATTCGCAGGGTGTGATTCCGGCCTGCAGCTCCGGGAAGCCGGCTTCTTCATCGGTCCAGTGGCATTTGTCCTGCATGGCCTGCTGAAACCGGCGGTCCTGGCAAAAAAGCCGGGTCCATTTTTCCTTTTCCGAGAGTCGGCTGATTTGGTCTATGGCATTGGTAAGTTGCTGAACCCGGATTACGATTCCGGATACAGCCTCAAACCTTTCCTGAAACAACGCATCCAGCCGGCCCTTTGTCTCGGCATAAACGGAAGTTCTCAGATCCGGCTTTTCCGGTTCCGGCCGGTTCCTGTTTTCACAAGCCTGCCGCAAACGGCGCAGTATGTTTTCTCTGGATGATGACATGCGGATAACCTCATTCTTTTTTTGAGACGGAATCTTCTTCCTTTTTGGGCGTTTCGTTGTTTCCCAGCGGTTCTTCGTGTACCCAGGGACGTTTACCGAAGATTTCCTCCAGATCTTCCCCGAAGATCACTTCCCTTTCCAGCAGCCTGGAAGCCAGCTTGTGATGGCCTTCCTTGCTTTTTCCCAGGATCTGCAGCGCCCGTTCGTACTGCGAGTCGATCAGGGCTTTAGCTTCTGCATCAATCAGTTCGGCTGTTTTTTCGCTGTAAGGTTTGGTAAAACCAAAATCGCTCTGGCCCGTGGAATCGTAGAAACTAAGGTTTCCCACCTTGTCGCTCATACCGAAGATGCTGATCATGGCATAGGCCTGTTTGGTCACCTTCTCCAGGTCATTCTGGGCTCCCGAGGAAACGGATCCGAAAACAAGCTGTTCGGCAGCCCGGCCTCCCAGAGTGGAGCACATTTCGTCGAGAAGCTGTTCCCGGGTAGTGATTGATCGTTCTTCGGGCAGGTACCAGGCTGCACCCAGGGCTTTCCCCCGGGGAACAATGGTTACCTTGACCAGCGGATGGGCGTGTTCCAGCAGCCAGCTGATGGTAGCGTGTCCTGCTTCATGAAAGGCAATGCGTTTCTTTTCCTCCCGGGAGATAATCTTGTTTTTCTTTTCCAGCCCGCCCACAATCCGGTCTACTGCATCCAGAAAATCCTGCCTGGTAACTTTTTCCCTGTCCCGCCTGGCAGCAATCAGAGCTGCTTCATTACACACATTGGCAATATCGGCACCTGAAAAGCCGGGGGTTTGTTTGGCCAGAAAGTTTACTTCGACTTCTTCGGATAACTTGATGGGCCGCAGATGGACCTGGAATATTTCCCGGCGTTCGTTCAGGTCGGGCAGTTCTACATGGATCTGGCGGTCAAACCGTCCGGCACGCATCAGCGCCCGGTCAAGTATATCGGCCCGGTTGGTGGCTGCCAGAATGATGACCCCAGAATTGGTGTCAAATCCGTCCATCTCGGTTAGCAGCTGGTTCAGCGTATTTTCGCGTTCATCGTTCGAGCCCATGTTCGGATTCTTTCCACGGGCACGGCCAATGGCATCGATTTCGTCAATAAACACAATACAGGGAGCTTTCTCCTTGGCCTGTTTAAACAGGTCGCGTACCCGTGAAGCACCTACTCCGACAAACATCTCCACAAAATCGGAACCCGACATCGAGAAGAATGGAACATTGGCTTCTCCGGCCACAGCCTTGGCCAGTAAGGTTTTCCCGGTTCCGGGAGGGCCAACCAGCAGGGCTCCTTTGGGAATCTTTCCGCCCAGCTTGGTGTATTTGGCCGGATTCTTCAGGAATTCGACAATCTCTTCCACTTCCTGTTTGGCTTCTGCCAGTCCGGCCACATCTTTAAAGGTAATACTGACGCGGGAGTCCTTGTCAAAAATTTTGGCCTGCGATTTTCCCACGCTGAAAATGTTGCCGGCACCGCCTCCGGCTCCGGCTCCTCCTTTACTCATACGCCGGAAAATCCACCACCAGATTCCAATGAGGAGCACAAAGGGAAGGATCCAGCCCAGCAGTTCTCCAAAGTAATTGTGCACTGTTTTGTATTCCACGGCTATTTTGTCGGCATCCGTAAAACCGGCCTGGGCATCGGCCAGATTATCTTCAAAGATCTCCACGGAACCGATGATGAAAAAGAAATGCGGTCCGTAGGCCGAAGGCGGATTGAATCCATGGTTCAGTCGTTCCTTGTATTCCTCGTAACTGTCTTTTTTTAGAAAAACCTGTGCTTCTTCCCGGTTTACCACCACGATCTTTTCAATATCATGCTGGGCCAGCATGGTGTTTTTTACCTCCTGCCAGTTGGTTTCAACCGGTCCGCCGCCAAAACTGAAATACTGGATAACCAGAAAGAGGAGGATGGCAATACCGTAAATCCAGTACGGATTGATCCGGGGAGGTTTTCCTCCGGTTCTGAAATTACCCAGTTTGGACTGCTTGCTTTTATTCGTATTTGTTGTCATTTAACTATGCTGATTTTCGGAATGAATTCTTTCTATTGCGGCGTCTGCCCAGAGATTCTCTATATCGTAGAAATTTCTGGTCTCATGCTGAAAAATATGCACAATGACATCGGAATAATCGAGCAGGATCCAGATAGCATTTTGGTAGCCGTCCCGGTGCCAGGCTTTTTCACCCGCAAGTTCTTCTACGGTATCTTCAACGGAACGGGCAATGGCCTCTACATGGGTGCTTGAGTTGCCGTGACAGATGATGAAATAATTGCATACGGAATGGTTGATTTTACTGAGATCTATCTTGACGATATCCAATCCTTTTTTTCGCTCAATTCCTTCAATTATGGCACTGAGTAGTTGATCCGGATTTTTTTCCTGTTGCGTATGACTCATAAATTCTCTTTAGAGAGTACAAAGATAAATTTTTTCATTTATTTTAAGTTGTAAAAAACCTCCGGGTAACAAACTGAGAACTAAAAAAATAGTTTAATTGAATCCGTAAAAAACAAAATCTTATGTTTCAACACATGGCCCGCAGCCTGGTTAAGATCAGAAGAACGTCAAGCACCAATAACTATGCCATTCGTCAAATGGCTGATCATGAGCTTAAAGAGGGGACTGTCTTTTTGGCATATGAGCAGACGGATGGGAAAGGCCAGCTGAATAATCGCTGGGAAAGCGAAGAAGGGAAAAACCTGACATTTTCCATTGTGCTGATGCCTGCTTTCCTGGATATACGGAAGCAATACATGCTTTCCAAGGTAGTCTGCCTGGGACTGGTCGCATTCTTGAGCCGTTTTACCCGGGGGGTCATGATTAAATGGCCGAACGACATCTATGCCGGTGATCGGAAAATATGTGGTATTTTGTTTGAGAATGCGGTGATGGGCGGCGATCTGGCTTATTCTGTCGTGGGTATCGGACTGAACATCAACCAGACCGTTTTCCGTTCATCTGCTCCAAATCCGGTATCTTTAAAAATGATCACGGGCAAGGATTATGATCTGGACGTTATGCTATATGAATTATTAAAAGAGATTGATGCGCTTTATCTTAAATTACAGAACGGGTTTTTTGATGAACTTAACCGTGCCTTTCATGAAAAGCTTTACCGGCTGAATGAGTGGCGAACGTATAAAGATGAAAACCACGAATATTCAGGAGAGATCATTGGTGTTAATACCACCGGACAGCTTAAGATACGTGAGAAAGACGGATTTATTCATGAATATCATTTTAAGGAGGTGGAGTACCTGTAAGCTATTCCTTATTTTGCTTGTTTGCCGGTTGGTTGATTTTTTTGGCCCGTTTGTTGGCTTTCTTCTATTATTTTTCTTTGTTTTCCCGCTTTGCTGTTATCTTTGGAAAAGATAATCGGAAGGGAATGAAAAACTTATTATATTATTTTTTTCTGCTGTTGCTGTTGTCCGGGATGTGGTATGCCTGCAGCGACAGTGAAGACGATTTGTATGCGGACGACGGAGACTCGGAGACGGAAAGTTCGGAAGAAGAAGATTCGGGTGAGGAATCCGGCACGGTTGATGCGGCCACCCTGGCCATCAACCGGTGGATCTGGGAAAATATGGACGAATTGTACTACTGGAACGATCAGGTTCCGGACACCATCGGGCTGGATCTGAAGCAGGAGGAAGATCCGGAAGCGTATTTTTATAAACTGCTTGTTGAGGAGGATATATTTTCCTGGATTACAGACGATTATGCTTCTCTTCAGGCGGGTTATGAGGGAGAGCCTGTGGCGATGGGTTATGATCCTACATTTTATACCTTCGGAAATGCACCGGACCAGGTTTTTATGGTTGTGAATTATGTTTATCCCGGTTCCGGCGCCGAAACAGCCGGATTGCGGAGGGGGAATGTCATTCTGGAGATCAATGGAGAAGAGCTGACTACAGACAATTACTATGAACTCTATTCCGGTTCATCCTATACGGTAAGCCTGGGAAGCATAACGCTTGAGGATGATGTGTATTCTATCGGACTTTCAGGTACTACGCTCAGCCTGACTTCCAGTATTCCGGACACGGAACCGATCATCTTTTCCGGCGTTATTGATACCCTTGGGCTGAATATCGGGTATATGAATTACGCTGAGTTCCTGGTCGGATCCGACGATAAATTTTTGGAAAGCATGGATGAGGTTTTTGCTGGTTTCAGGTCGGCCGGCATTTCCGATATGATCGTGGACCTGCGTTATAATCCGGGAGGCGATGTGGATGCAGCCGTGCACCTGGCTTCGCTGATTGCTCCTTCCGGAAATGTTTCCGGAAAAGATGTCCTGGTAAATCTGGAATTCAATGCGGATTACCAGGCTTACCTGGAAAGGAATCTCCCGAATGAGTTGTATTATACGTTTGATGCTTCGGTTTCCGAAAATCTGAATCTGAACAGCATCTATTTTCTTACCACGGCGGGAACGGCTTCTGCCAGTGAACTGGTTATTACCGGACTTGATCCGTATATGAATGTGGTACAGGTGGGAGAAGCAACTTACGGCAAGTATTACGGGGCCTATGTGCTTCCGGATGAGAAGGAGGAATGGGCTATGCTGCCAATCGTTATGAAATATTCCAATGCCGCTGGGTATACGGATTTTGAAGATGGTCTGGAGCCTGATTATGAATCGTATGATGACTTTGTTGTGGATGATGCTTTATACAATGACCGGTTAATTTACCTGTATCCGCTGGGAAATCCATCGGATCTGATGACCAAAACGGCTATTGAGCTGATTGCAGGCACATATTCAACTCCGGCGGTGGCTTCCCGTTCTGTTTCAGACAAAGCCGGTTTCCGGCGAATGGTTTTGTGCGGCAGAACAGCCGAACTCCGCAGAACCCTGCTGGTTCCCGCACCGGAGATTTTAAAGAATGCCATGCCGGATTAAGTCGGGGCCCCGTTAAATAAGTTCTTCGGGATTGAAATGCCGGATATCCAGCAGTTTGTTCATGATGGCTACATGGTTAGCCCTGATATTGACTTGATATTCAGTTTTTCCGTTATATTTTTTCGATGCGAGATAACCGTGTGGATGCTGATGTGAAGAAGGTCGGCAATTTCTTTGTTGGTATGGCCAAACCGCCTTTAATGGTAAGGCAGCCTGATGAGCATTTCTGCCAGCTGGTTAATACCTTCCTCCAGTTTTTTGTTGACCATCATTTTGATCATAGTGCTCATGTCGGCGTGCAGGGTAAGCCGAAACTTTGTTTTATACGGGGTGTCCGGCAGCAATTGAATCCAAAAGGTGATACCGATGGGCAATCCGTCTGAACCGGCTATTTTTATAGTTTTGACCGGTTCCCGTTCGATGATCCTGATTTCTGCCGGGCCCAGGCCCGAAAGCTCAAAGCGGCAAGAATCCCTGTCCGATTCAAACCGACTGACCTTTATCTGGGGAAGCTGCTCGTTCATCCGGGCAAGCAGTCCATCGCTTACATACTGCGCAAGATGCTCAAAATTGGAAAGGTAGTTATAGACGACTTCCTGGTTGTGATCTATAGTTTTGATCTCACTGACGTATTTTTGTATTGCCATACGGTTTTATTTTCCCCAGTTAGCCGGGTCCTCACGCCACTGATTCAGCGATTCGATATCCGATTTCTTTATTTCTCCTTTTTCCAGCGCCACATCCAGCAGAACCTGGTAACGGCTCAGGGTGGTCAGTTCAATGCCTGCCCGTTCAAAATTCTCTCGCGCTAACGGGAAATTGTAGGTGAAAATAGCCAGCATCCCCAAAACATCACCGCCGAAATTGTTAATGGCGTCCACGGTTTTAAGACTGCTGGTTCCGGTAGAAACCAGGTCTTCTATAACCACGACCTGTTGTCCGACTTTCAAATCGCCTTCAATCAGGTTCTCCAGTCCGTGATCTTTTGGCTTGGAACGCACGTAGATAAAGGGCAGCCCAAGTTTCTGAGCCACCAGGATTCCGTGGGCAATGGCTCCGGTGGCCACTCCGGCGATAACTTCCGCCTGCGGATATTTTTTCCGGATGAGACGGACAAACTGGTCGCGGATAAAACTACGGGTCTCCGGATAGGACAACAGTTTCCGGTTGTCGCAGTAGATCGGGGCTTTCCAGCCTGAAGCCCAGGTAAACGGATTGGAGGGCTGAATTTTTATGGTGTTGATTTCGACGAGTCTTTTGGTTACTTCCAGTTGAATGTCTTGCATAATCGGTAATTGTTTTACTAGTTTTACTGTCACAAAGCCAATGCAAATGTACGAAGTTTTTTTGAATGAGTGCCTGTTGTGCTTTCCCGGCAGGGGGAAGAATTCACTAAATTGTAACAAGGGGGAGCTGGTTGAACTGGAGGATGTTGCCGCTTTCTATAATTTATTGTCGGCCATTGAGAAAGCTTCTCCTCAAGCGGGTAAAAGACTGGTATGCAGCTTCGGTCCGGCTTTACCTGATTTTTTCCCGGACTGTCTGAGACGGATTTC
>JBFWIL010000084.1:0-10188 GCA_050256015.1 Mangrovibacterium sp.
GCCCAAACTGACCGTCCCCGGTCAGTTGACACAAAACAGCGTTTCCGGGAAACAGATGAATAATTAAATCCGAAAAACACTATGTTCAGAAAATTTATAGAACGACCGATTCTTTCATCGGTTATCTCAATCATTATTGTTATCCTGGGCGTACTGGGGCTGCTGAGTCTGCCCATCGAACAATACCCCAACATTGCACCGCCGACAGTGCGAGTTTCTGCAACCTATACAGGAGCCAGTGCAGAAACCGTACTGAAAAGTGTGGTCATCCCTCTGGAAGAACAGATCAACGGGGTGGAAGACATGACCTACATGACCTCCACTGCCAGCAACAACGGACAGGCCACCATCGAAGTCTATTTCAAACAAGGGGTTGATCCCGATATGGCTGCCGTGAATGTTCAAAACCGGGTTTCCCGTGCCACTTCGCTGTTACCCGCAGAGGTAACCAAGGCCGGCGTGGAAACCATGAAGCGGCAAAGCAGTATCCTGCTGATGACTGCAATCTACAGTCCAAACGGGCAATACGATGAAACGTTTATTCAAAATTACGCCAACATCCACCTGTTACCCGAGCTGAAGCGGGTAAACGGGGTGGGCGAAGCCATGGTGTTCGGTGCCAAGGACTATTCCATGCGGATCTGGCTGAAGCCCGATGTTATGGCTGCGTACAAGCTGCAGCCCTCCGACATTACCGCTGCCCTGAATGAACAGAGTCTGGAAGCTGCCCCGGGCCGTTTCGGAGAAATGAACAACCAGGCTTACGAATACATTATTAAATACAAGGGAAAACTTTCACAGCCCGAAGAATACGAAAACATTGTGATTCGTGCCGATCAGGACGGAAACCTGCTCCGGCTGGGCGATGTGGCCAGTATAGAGCTCGGTGCGCTCAGTTATTCCGTTTCCACTTCGGCCAACGGCAAGCCCGGGATCATGATTGCCTTGTTCCAGTCGGCCGGGTCCAATGCCCGGGAGGTTATTATCAACACCCAGGATGTATTGGAAAAAGCTTCCGAATCATTTCCCGAAGGATTAACCTATTCCGTGGTACATAACACCAATGAATTTTTGAACAGCTCCATAAACAAGGTAGCCCACACCCTGGCAGAGGCCCTGATACTGGTGATTCTGGTAGTGTTTATCTTCCTGCAAAATTTCAGGGCCACACTTATTCCGGCCATTTCCGTTCCGGTAGCTATTATCGGGACATTCTTTTTCCTGAACATCTTCGGATTTACCATTAACATGCTGACCCTGTTTGCCCTGGTGCTGGCCATCGGGATTGTGGTTGACGATGCCATTGTGGTGGTGGAAGCCATTCACGCCAAGCTGGATGAGGGATCGAAAAATGCCAAAACAGCCTCCATCTCGGCCATGAACGAAATTACCGGAGCCATTGTGTCCATCACCCTGGTCATGTCGGCCGTATTTATTCCGGTGACTTTTATCCCGGGGTCTACCGGCGTTTTTTACAAACAGTTCGGCATCACCATGGCTGTAGCCATCGTCCTCTCGGCTGTCAACGCTTTAACCCTGAGTCCTGCACTTTGTGCCATTTTCCTGAAACCACACAAACCGGACCAGGAAAACAAGACCAGCCTGAAACAACGCTTGTACGATTCCTTCAATACAGCCTTTGACGCCATGACAAAAAAATACCGGCAAGCCACAAGGTTTTTCCTGAACAGGAAATGGATAGCCGTTGCGGTCATTGCTCTGTTCACAGCAATTCTGGGGTATCTGATGCAAACAACGTCAACCAGTTTTGTTCCTGATGAGGATACCGGGGTTGTTATGGTCGACATTACCCTCCCCCCGGCCACATCGGCTGAGACCACCAACGCCCTGCTGCAAAAGCTGGACACCATCATTACAGGGATTCCTGAAGTCAATCACCGGGCTACGGTAGCCGGCTATTCGATCATCAGCGGTGCGGGCAGTTCGTATGCCTTTGTCATCCTGAAGCTAAAGCCCTTTGCCGAAAGAACAGGAAAAGGACAGGATGTGAAGGGCATAATCCAAAAGTTCAAAAACGCCACGGCCGGTATACGGGAAGCCCGCATCAACACCTTTGTACCTCCTATGGTTCCCGGATTCGGACTTTCAGGCGGATTCGAATTCAAGATGGAAGACCTGGTCGGTGGAGACATCAAAAACTTTGAACAAACCACCAATACTTTTCTGGGCAAATTAAACGCATGCCCGGAAATCAGCTACGCCATAACCTCGTTCAACACGAATTATCCCCAATATGAGGTAGAAGTCGATGCGGTACGCTGTAAACAGTCGGGAATCGGGGTCAGCACCATCCTGACAGCACTCCAAGGCTATTTGGGCGGATACTATGCCACCGATTTTAACCTGTACGGGAAACAATTTCGGGTAATGCTCCAGTCGGGCCCTGAATACCGGGGAAATCCGGACGACATGAGCCAGTTGTTTGTCCGCACCTCTACCGGAGACATGGCTCCCGTCTCTGAATTCATGAGCATTGAACGGGTCTTCGGACCGGAAAGTCTGAACCGTTACAACATGTACAATTCCATTGACGTGATGGGTTCTCCCGCCACCGGATACAGTACAGGGGATGCCATTGCAGCCATTGACCGGGTAGCCGCAGAAACCCTGTCACAAAATTACGGATACGAATATACCGGCCTAACCCGGGAGGAAATCGCCTCAGGAAACGCATCGATGATGATTTTCGCCCTGTGCGTGATCTTTGTTTATTTTCTGTTGGCAGCACAATACGAAAGCTTACTGCTTCCCCTTTCGATCCTGTTCTCTCTGCCAGTGGGAATTGCCGGAGCTTTTATTTTTGCCCGAATTATGGGCGTGGAAAACAACATCTACCTCCAGATCTCGCTGATTATGCTCATCGGTCTGCTGGCCAAGAATGCCATCCTGATCGTCGAATTTGCCCTGCAAAGACGTCATGGCGGTATGTCAATCCTGCAATCGGCTCTGGAAGGAGCAGTAGCCCGCCTACGGCCGATCCTGATGACTTCCGTTGCCTTTATCGTGGGCCTGCTCCCGTTGGTTGTAGGCGGAGGAGTGGGAGCCAACGGAAACCGCTCCATTGGTGTCGGGGCTATCGGGGGAATGTTGATAGGCACCTTTGTCGGCATCCTGGTGATCCCGGCCATGTACGTGATTTTCCAGGTTCTCCAGGAAAAAGTAAAAAAAGAGGAGAAAGAGGAAATCTCCAATCTCAACACCCTTGAATAATGCATTACAGGAAAAACGAATACAGATTATGAGAAAGATTCTATTGAATAAAATCATATTCCTTGCAGGAATATCCCTTGTGCTGCTTTCCTGCAGCTCATCCAGACATTATAGCCGGGAGGCGTTCAGCACGGAAGGCTTATACGGAAGTATCGGTGCAACCGACAGCCTCAGTCTGGCCGATACCCCCTGGAAAGAATTGTTTACCGATTTACATCTGCAGGAACTGATTTGCGAGGGACTGGAAAACAATCTGGATCTGCAGATTGCCTATCAACGCGTGCAGGAAGCTGAAGCCTATTTCTCCCAGGGGAAAGCCTCCCTGTTTCCTGCCCTGTCTGCCCAGGGGAATTATGCCCGGGTGCGAAATCCGGAGACACTGTATCCGGATGGTCCCCGCATGGTGGATGACTACCAGCTGAACCTTCAGGCCAGCTGGGAGGTGGATATCTGGGGGAAACTGAGAAGAGCCAGACGGGCGGCCTTTGCCGATCTGCTGGCCAGTGATGCCGGTCGCAAGGCGGTGCAGACTGCCCTGGTAGCCAACATCGTCAACACTTACTACAGTCTGCTGGCCCTGGATGAGCAGCTTGAAATTACCCGGGAAACAGTTCATAACAACATGGAACTGGTCGAAACCATGAATGTGCTGAAATCCAGCGGCAGGGTAACCGGCGCGGCCGTGGTGCAAACCGAAGCCGTTCGTTATGCTGCCGAGGTAACCATTCCCGATCTGGAACAGCGCATTCGCGAAACGGGAAACGCCCTGTGCAAGCTGCTGGGGCGGACCCCAGGTCCGGTAAAACGCGGCACACTTGCTGCTCAGCATACCCCCGAACTGGTTCAAACCGGGGTTCCTTCCAGACTGCTGGAAAACCGCCCCGACGTCATGCAGGCGGAATATGCCGTGATGAGTGCCTATGAAACGACAGCCAATGCCCGTGCTTACTTTTTCCCTTCGCTTACGCTGACGGCTTCCACGGGTTTTGAATCGGCCGAGCTGGATAAATTGCTCGATGCCGATGCATTCCTGTTCAATATACTGGGCGGATTAACCGCACCCATTTTCAACAAACGGGCCAACAAAACCCGTATGAAAGTGGCCAAAGCCGGGCAACGGCAAGCCATGCTCAGTTTTCGCAGCGCCCTGCTCAATGCGGGTGAGGAGGTGAACAATGCCCTGGGAGCCTGTGAAACCTCGGGGAAAAAGATTGCAATTCGCAGGAAGCAACTCGAAGCCTTAGAAAAATCGGTTTCGTATACCGAAGAACTGCTAACCTACGGCTCTGCCACCTATACCGAGGTGCTGGATGCACGGCAGAGTCTGCTTTCTGCCCAACTGAGCAATACCAGCGACCATCTGGAAAAACTCAGCTCGGTAGTGACGCTATACCGGGCGCTCGGCGGCGGATGGAAATAATTGCACGGGACTGCGGTAACATTCCAAGAGGAAATCCCGGACGGATTTCCTCTTTTTACCCATGGCTTCCCTGACAGAAAAAGGTTTATTATACAGAATATTTACCGAAAAAGCGTAATTTCGCATTTTCAAATCATCAACCGACTGTCCGTGAATAAAAATTTGGTCATTATTCCTACCTACAACGAAAAGGAAAACGTTGAGCCAATAATACGGGATATTTTTTCTCTCCCCAGTTCTTTTGAACTGCTGATCATTGACGACGGTTCTCCTGACGGCACTGCCGGGATTGTACGTCAACTGCAGAAAGAATTTCCACAGCGGCTGCATCTGCTGGAGCGGGAAGGAAAACTCGGTCTGGGAACCGCCTATCTTACCGGATTTAACTGGGCCCTGATGCGCGGAGCGGATTTTATTTACGAAATGGACTGTGACTTTTCCCATAATCCGTCGGACCTGGAGCGGCTGCATAAAGCCTGTTCCATCGATGGCGCCGATGTGGCCATAGGCTCCCGGTACATACGGGGAATTAATGTGATCAACTGGCCCCTGGGCCGGGTGCTTATGTCCTATTTTGCTTCAGTATACGTGAGGCTAATTACACGGATGAAAATAATGGATACCACGGCCGGATTTAAATGCTACCGGAGGGAAGTGCTTGAAGCAATTGATCTGGACGATATCCGGCTCAAAGGATACGGGTTCCAGATCGAGATGAAATTCACTGCCTGGAAACACGGATTCCGCCTGGTGGAAGTTCCGATCATTTTTACGGAAAGACAGGAAGGTATCTCCAAAATGAGCGGGGGAATTTTCAATGAAGCACTGTGGGGAATACTGGGAATGAAAATGCGCAGCTGGTTTAAGCACTATGAGCCAAAAGTACGTCGAGTGTAGCTTTTTCCCGATCCTTACGTATCAAGCTTAAACAGAACACAAAAACAGATGAAGACAATCATCCACCGGGCAACCATCATCAATGAAGGCCAACGGTATACAGGCAGTGTACTGCTGGAAGGAGAATGCATTCAAAAAATCTGGAAAGCGGAAAAGGTCCCGGAAGAAATGTTGGCCTCTGCCCGGATAATCGAAGCCTATGGCAAATATCTGATTCCCGGGGTAATCGATGATCAGGTTCATTTTCGGGAACCCGGACTGACCCACAAAGGAGAGATAGCCACCGAATCGCTGGCAGCTCTGGCCGGAGGAGTTACATCCTACATGGAAATGCCAAATACGCTCCCTCAGACCACGACACTGAAGGAACTGGAAAAGAAATATGCCCGTGCCGCCGAAGTGTCTGCTGTCAATTATTCCTTTTTCATGGGGGCCACCAACGATAACCTGCAGGAAGTGTTGAAAACAGATACCGCCCGGGTCTGTGGCATCAAGGTTTTTATGGGGTCCTCCACAGGGAACATGCTGGTGGACAATGAACATACGCTGAGCGAACTGTTCCGGCATGCCCCGGGGCTGATCGCTGTCCACTGTGAAGATGAAACAATCATCCGCCGGAATCTGGAAAGGTACCGGGAAAAATACGGGGCAATCATTCCCATTTCCCGGCATCCCCGTATCCGCAGTGCCGAAGCCTGCTTCCGTTCTTCTTCCAGGGCAGTGGAACTAGCCTCCAGATACGGTACACGCCTGCATGTGTTGCACCTGTCCACGGCCGAAGAGATGAGTCTGTTCGAACCGGGACCGGTAACAGGCAAACAGATCACAGCAGAAGTCTGCGTGCACCACCTCTGGTTTGATGAGACGGATTACATTCGTTACGGCACCCGGATAAAATGGAACCCCGCCGTCAAGTCCGCAAAAGATCGCGAGGCCCTGTGGACAGCTCTGTTAAATGACAAAATCGATGTTATTGCCACCGATCACGCCCCACACACACTCAATGAAAAAGCCAATCCATATACCCGGGCTCCTTCCGGAGGTCCCCTGGTACAGCATGCTCTGGTAGCTATGCTCGAATTTGTCAGCCAGGGCAGGATCAGCCTGGAGAAAGTTGTTGAAAAAATGTGTCACGCCCCGGCAAAACTATTCCGCATCGACCGGCGCGGTTATATCAGGGAAGGCTATTATGCCGATCTGGTCCTGGTCGATCCTGCAAAGCCCTGGAAAGTTGTTCCCGAAAACATCCTGTACAAATGCGGCTGGTCGCCTTTCGAAGGAATTGAGTTTGTCCACCGGGTAGAAAAAACTTTTGTTAACGGATGCCTGGCCTGGGACCGGGGAAAAATCGACCACAACATACGCGGCAAACGGCTTGATTTTAAGCAGTAAACTTCCTGCCGGCCATCCCTGTATACCGGATTTCTTCAGCCGGGAAAAAAGGGTCCGTTTATTTAACTACAATTACCAGATAACGGGAATTCTTCCAGAATTCCCGGGTATTGTCGATTTCCAGACTTTCAATTTCTTCCCCCTCCCGTGCAAAATGCCAGCTGCCTTCCGGATGTGGCGTGACCAGCGTGGCTTTCTCCACATACAGCGGAATACGCTGCAAATCACGCATATCCACTTTTGTAAAAAATACCGGATCAAAATCTTCCCGTAATTTTAATGTCCGCCCCAGCCCCAGAAATCCGCCTTCTTTCTCAATAAGGCCGCTGCCGGTCAGTTCCTTCTCCGTACCGAAAGCATACCAGGCCGTGTTCATCTCAATGGTCTGCTTCTCCAGGGTCCGTGTCTTTTCCTGAATTTCCAGTTCCTGACTGACCGTCTTCTCTTCGGCAGCTTCCAGCTGATCGGTAAGCTCATCCATATCGGCATACAACTTGCTTACTTCCTGCTCCAACAAGGCGATTTCAGCATCCTTTTCCTCAACCTGACGGCTCAGGTTAAGCATAGCCTGCTGAAGCTGGGCTACCTTCATTTCCGAAGATCCCAGCCGGTTTTTCAGCCGGGCAACCAGTTCCTTGTTCTGTTCCAGCAGAGCATTGATAAGCCGGATATCACTGATAATCCGGTCTTTCCCCTCCCGTTGCAGTTCTCCGCCCTGTTCAGTTTCCATCTGAACCACAGCCTGAATCCGCTTGATTGAATCCAGATTGGTCTGAATCTCATTCATGGATGCGACAAAATTCAGAATGGCCGAATCACGCTGCAAGGCCACGCGGGTAATGCTGTCCTGCACCTGCTGCATCCGGGTTACTTTTCCCTGCCGGCAGGCTCCCAGGGCAAAAACAAACATCAGCATAAATAACAGATTCCTTTTCATACCAAAAAAATTAAATTGATTACTCGATAAAACGGGCACATCTCACCTAACTCTCCAATGCTTCTAAAAACAATAAAACCGCTCCGGATCTGCAACATGCATCTGCGAAAAAACAAACAGATGAAAAACATGCCTGCTTCCTCCTGATCAAAGATAAGTAGCTTTGGCAAACAAATCCTTATCTTTGCTGCTTAATTTTAGTATGGTGGATTTACAAGAATTTCGTCTTTATTTTCAACAGAACATAACGCTTCACTCGGTTCTGGATCAGTTGGACAGTCCCGGGAAAAAATTTCATCTGAAAGGTTTATCGGGATCATCGCGCACCCTGTTTTCTGCAGCCCTCTCCGAACACCTGCATAAGCCGGTCCTGTACCTGCTGCCCAACCGCGAGGAAGCAGCCTATTTTTACGATGATCTGATCAATCTGGGAACCGGTGTTCCGGTCCTTTTTTTTCCGGCCTCCTGCAGACGTCCGGTCCAATTTGACCGGCCCGACCAAGAAAATATCATCCTGAGGACAAGTGTACTGAACCAGCTCCTGCAACCGGAACCGTTCTCCATCGTCAGTTACCCCGAAGCGCTGGCCGAGAAGGTAATTACAGGAGAGACACTGAGTGCACACAGCTTCCAGATCAGGAAAGGAGACCGGCTGAGCATCGATTTTCTGAATGACGTATTATACGAATACGGCTTTGAACGGGTTGATTTTGTCACAGAAGCCGGTCAGTTTGCCCTGCGCGGAAGCCTCGTCGACGTGTTTTCCTTTTCGGAGGAAGATCCTTACCGCATCGACTTTCTGAACGACCGCATTGATTCAATCCGTCTCTTCGGCGTTGCCGACCAAATTTCCGTCAGCCAGGCGGATCAGATGGTTATCATTCCCGACATACAGAACAGTCTGGAAGGAGAAAACCGGGATCAATTCCTGAATCTGCTACCTCCCGGATCGGTTGTCGTCTCGCAGGATGTTTCCCTGGTAAGCGGACTGATCGACGATCTTAACCGGCAGGCCCGCTTTGCCGGGATGGATGAACCCGGTTTGCGGCTTAGCTCCGGCAGCGAGTTTCTGGATCTGCTAAACCGGTTTACTTGTCTGGAAGCCGGAATAAAATGTCATTTTCCGGATGCTGTTCCCTTTGAATTTCACACTGCCCCCCAGCCGGTCTTTCATAAAAATTTTGAGTTGCTGGCAAAAAACCTGCAAAAACGGGCCTGCTCAGGTTACCATAATTTTATTCTGTCCTCCAATGAAAAACAAATTGAACGGATAAAAGCCATCTTTGAGGCCCAGGGACTGGACGTACCGTTTACCGGGCTCGGGCTGACCCTGCACGAAGGGTTTCTGGACCATGAGCTAAAGTTATGCTGCTATACCGACCATCAGATTTTTGAACGTTACCACAGGTTCCGGATCAAAAGCAGGAAAGACCAGAAAGAAAACCTCAGTCTGAAAGAGCTGAACACCCTGCATCCGGGAGACTACGTAGTTCATATCGACCATGGGATCGGGAAATTCGCCGGGTTGGTTAAAACCAGGATCAACGGAAAAATGCAGGAAACCATCCGGCTGGTATACCGCGACAACGACGTTTTGCTGGTCAGCATCCATTCCCTGCACCGGATCACCCGGTACAAGGGAAAAGACGGGCTGGAACCGAAGATCAACAAACTGGGCAGCGGCGCCTGGCAAAAGCTGAAAGACCGAACCAAGAGCAAAGTTAAGGACATTGCCCGGGAACTGATTGCCCTCTATGCCTTGCGGAAACAGGAAAAAGGATTTGCCTATTCAGCCGACTCCTACATGCAGAAAGAACTGGAAGCTTCCTTTATCTTTGAAGACACCCCCGACCAGACCAAGGCCACTCAGGCTGTCAAAGAAGACATGGAGAAACCCATTCCCATGGACCGGCTGGTATGCGGCGACGTGGGCTTCGGGAAAACGGAAATTGCCATACGGGCAGCTTTCAAAGCCATTGCCGACGGCAAACAGGTCGCGGTACTGGTTCCCACCACCATTCTGGCGCTGCAACATTACCGCACTTTCTCGGACCGGCTGAACAATTTCCCGGTAAAACTCGATCACATCAGCCGGCTGCGACAGCCGGCTGAAATCAAGGATATCCTCAAACAGCTCCGGGAAGGACGCATTGACCTCCTGATCGGGACACACCGACTTATCGGAAAAGATGTAAAATTCAAGGACCTCGGACTGCTGATTGTGGATGAAGAGCAAAAATTCGGCGTTTCGGTCAAGGAAAAGCTGAAACAACTCAAGGTTAACGTCGACACGCTCACGCTCACCGCCACC
>JBFWIL010000085.1:0-10138 GCA_050256015.1 Mangrovibacterium sp.
ATTTTTAATTCCTACCAGGATGATTTTGATGAGGAGATCGACCGTGACCCGGGCTATATTTACGGGCCGGCCTTGCCCCGGACTATGTATCTGGGGATCAGGATCGGGAATATGTTGAATTAAAATCATCCCAAAGAGGTGTGCAGAAGCCGTTTCCCTGATTAAAGAAACGGCTTCTGCCATTGATGATGTCACCTAAGAATACAGAAATATTGAATGGATCCATGAGTTATCAACACTCAAAAATAGCTTTAAATAAAAGGTTTTTGTCTTTTTTTCTTTCAGTTTTGTTCATAACTCGATTAGCCATTTTTCGGTCAAATAGTTTAAAAGTGTAAATGATTGACGGTTTATCACGGGAAATCATTCCGTGTTAATAAAAGGGAATTCCGTGCAATTCTGGATTGCATTCCTTTTTCAGAAACAGAACCGTTTTATCCGGCGATCGCCAGGCGCTGTCACGGGGTTTGTGCAGCCTTGGTTCCTGCCGGTTGCCGGTTGCGTTTTTTCTTACTAACGGAATCGGGACAAAAGATGGAATTGTAACAACGGCGGTTCAGACCGTACGCAGCACAGTACCTCCTATAATTTATTGATCCGGCTTGCCTGGCTGGCGGCTCCAAATCCATTATTAACATTAACCACGCTTAAACTGGTGCAGCTGTTAAGCATGGAAAGTAATGTGACAATGCCGTTTAGATTGGTACCATATCCCACACTGCAGGGAACCGCGATTACCGGTTTATTTACCAATCCGGCTATAACCCCGGCCAACGCGCCTTCCATACCTGCCACTACGATTACCACCCGGGCTTGCCGGATATGTTCCAGCTTGTCAAACAGCCGGTGAATGCCGGCAATTCCCACGTCAATAATCTTTTCTGTGCGATTTCCAAAAAACAAGGCTGTTTCGTATGCTTCTTCCACAACGGGCAGATCGGATGTGCCGGCAGATACGATGGCAATGAACGATGAGGTGAGTTCCTGTTCCGACTGCATCACGCGAATGGTTCGAGCCACGGGATTGTAGACTGCTTTTGAATTTTGTTTTCTTATTTCTTTTGCCGTTTCAGGGGGGACTCTGGTGATCAGGATATTGTTACCCAGTCTAAGCATTTCTTTCATAATGGTTAAAACCTGTGTCGGGGATTTCCCTTCACAAAAAATAACTTCCGGCTGACCGGTGCGTCTTTCCCTGTCTGTGTCGATTTTGGCAAAGCCAAGTTCATGATATCCTAATTCTTTGTCTGGCATGGCTGATCCAGCTGACGGTTTAGACTTCCGCTTGCATATCCTTCCAGTTCCATACAGACATAAAGGAATCCAAACGATTTTAACTCTTTTGCAATTGTATTCATTTTCTTGGTGTAAAACAATTTTTCCCGTTCTTCGGGAGCTATTTCCAGCCGGGCAATAGGTCCGTGTTTTCTTACTCTCAGCTCGACGAATCCTAACGAATGAAGGAATCTTTCTGCTTTTTCTATTTGCTCAAGTTTTTCTGCTGTGATCTCTTCGTTGTAGGCAATGCGGGAAGCAAGACAGGCATATGCCGGTTTGTTGCTTGTATTTAAGCCTTTTATACGAGATAATTCGCGGATTTCGGCCTTGTTTAAGCCAACCTGCTGCAAGGGGCTTCCCACGCGAAGTTCTTTTAAGGCTTTAAGCCCCGGTCGGTAGTCGTAGCAATCATCGGCATTGGAACCGTCGAAAACCGTATCGATTCCCTGCTTTTGAGCTTCTTCGATGATCAAGCGGAAGATGCTGTTTTTACAGAAATAGCAACGTTCCGCCGAATTTTCTCTTATCCGGCCATCCAGTTTTTTCTGTTCAATCTGAATATGTCTGATTCCAATCCGCGATGCTGTCATACGGGCGTCTTCAAGCTCTTTTTGAGGCAACAGGGGAGATGCCAGGGTAATTGCCAACGATCGGCTTCCAAGAACATCAAAGCAGGTCTTTCCCAGCAAAGAGCTGTCCACTCCTCCGGAGAAGGCGACGGCTACGCTGTCAAATCGGTCTATATATGCTTTTAGGGCCTCATATTTATCCCGGGTTCCGGGGAGTATGCGATTCATCGGTCAGCTGTTTAACTTTTCTCTTGTTGTCCATAAACCTGCCGAGGGGGTACTGATATAATAAATTTCTTCGCCGTCAGGCATGGTGTTAAATCCGTTTTGAAGTTTTTCCGGATTGTAACGCTTAATCGCTTCAGTATAGTCCATATAACAAAAGTTAACTCCTTCAACGTCTTCCCGCGAGAGGTATCCGGGGGCATACGTGATTTTAAAACGTCCTTCCGAAGATCCATGTATCAAGTGTGCTGTGGCATGAGAGAGGTCCTGGAGTTCAGCATTTGTTTTCCATGCTCTCATAACATTGGGCGTTCCGGTATAACCGTATTTCCGGATGATCCGGTCTACTTCAGCCTGTTCTCCGAAACGTTTTAATCCGGGAGCAATAATGAGCAATTCGCCTCCGTCGGCCATTGCCTTGCGGGTGCGGTAAATAGCTTTGTTGGCGACCCAGGTACTGAAAAATTCATTTCCCTGCATAACTGCCACCACCTTTTTGAGCGGCGGAACGATGGTAATATTTTCTGCTTTAGATTGTTCTGCGGCCAAAAGATAAGTGTCAAGGTCGTCGCCACAGTAAAAACCACTGTGAACCAGTTGCCCGTTTCCATTGTATTTCATAACGACCTGGATGTATGCATCCGGGAGCCGGGCCAGGAATTCCGATTCTGCCTTGTTGAAACAATGACGAAGCGGAGTGATCAGGGTACCCAGGTTATTCTCTATGCCATAGCAGGCCGCTGCCATGTGCGAGGCACAGATCGTTTCTTTTCCGCCCAGACCGATAAAATAATTTTTGTTGTGGTTGGCAAAGCCCAGCACTTCGTGGGGAACCACATGCCCGATGTTGATGATCAGGTCCCACTTTTCTTCCATGACAACCCTGTTAATGCTGACCGGTATTTCCCAATCTGCTTTTCCTTGTGTGAGTTTACTTACATATTTTGCAGGAATTGTTCCCAAATGCTTACCGTCCTTTTCCCAGTCGTGGATCATTATTCTTTCTTCAGGAATATCGCCGAACATCCATTTGTTTTGTGCCTGACTGTGTGGCAAATGTTGTCCTAGGGTAGGCATAACATAAACTTCGGCAGAGCCTGAGAAGAAGTGATAAAGCTGGTTGGTGATTGCTCCTGCTCCTGAATGGCCCCGGGTAATATCCGGGGGAAGGAGCAGTATTGTTTTGGGGGAAGGGGAGATTCTTTTTAAACATGTTTTTGCGCTGAGAAGCACCAGCTCTTCCAGTTTCTGAGATGTAATTTCGTTTGAACGTTCAAAAAACCAGGCCATAATTGTTCTGCTTTATTGGATAATTTATTAAATAGTTTGTATGAAAGTCGTAACACGAATTATTGAAAACGTGATACGATGGATCAAAAGTAATTATTTTTCAGCTATATTGTCCTTCTTTCCTGCAAAAAGAAAAGCTGGTAATTTATTCAGGCACATGTTTTCTTTTTGTTTCTTGTTTTTTTCAGTTACATTTGCTTTCACGTTCATATACAAAATGAGAATAAGATACCTTGTAAAAAGGGTTTAATAGGGAATTACGTGTAAATCGTGAGCTGTCGCGCAACTGTAAAGTCCATTTCACGTTTGCAGCATGAATGTCACTGTTCGTTTTTCAGGATGGGAAGGCGCTGCAAAAGGACAAGCCAGGATACCTGTCTTATTTTTTGAACGGCAATTGCTTTCGCGGTATAAAGCAAGCGTCAGGAACGAAAACAACTTTCCTTTTGTTATTCGGACCCTCCCTGTGTTTTATATTCGCTTAAGCATGACATCATTTTAATTGTTAAACGAACGTTTTGATTAAGAGCAAAGGCCAAAAGGAGTTTGAGGCTTTGCCGGGCATGAATGTTCCGGTTGAGTGAGCGCAATACCAGGCTTAGCTGGATATTGCCGAACGGAATGAACATATGTCGAAGACGAAAAACGACTAATGAAATTGAATGTTTGTATGCTTACACAAAATCTTGGGTTTCCGCGTATCGGAGCCAACCGTGAACTGAAAAAAGCCTGTGAGGCTTACTGGAAAGGGATAATTTCCAGGGAAGAGCTTGAACAGGCGGGTAAAAATGAGCGACTGAAAAACTGGTCTTTGCAACATGAATACGGCATTGACCTGATCCCTTCCAATGACTTTTCTTTTTATGATCAGGTTGCCGACCTGGCATTTATGCTCGGAGCGATCCCATCCCGCTTTTCCCTGTTGAAAGAGAAGCTGACCCAAACAGACCTGTATTTTTCCATGTGCCGTGGATATCAGCAGGACGGGCAGGATGTGATTCCACTGGAAATGACAAAATGGTTCGATACCAATTATCATTACCTGGTCCCGGAGTTTGAGAAAGGACAGTCTTTTTCACTGTTTACAACCAAAGCGATCGATGAATTCAAAGAAGCGCTGAACGCGGGGCTCAAGACCAAGCCTGTCTTGCTGGGGCCATTATCCTTCCTGAAACTGGGGAAGGAAAAGCAGGAAGGCTTTAACCGGCTGGAATTGGTACATACGCTTCTTCCTGTTTACATAGAACTGATCGGAAAACTTGAAAATGCCGGAGCGGATTGCATTCAGATGGATGAACCGTGCCTGGTTACAGACCTGAGTGAGTACGAACGTCAGCTTTACCGGACCACCCTGACCGAACTGTTCGGGTCTTTTCCCGGAATTCATTTTATCCTGGCGACTTATTTTGAAAGTACAGTACGTCAGGCTGATCTGATTGCCTGTCTGCCGCTGGAAACGTTGCATCTTGATCTGGTCAGGGGGGCTGGACAACTGGACCTCTTTCTGGAAAAGATTCCATCCGGTATGTCGCTTTCCCTGGGGATAGTTGACGGACGGAATATCTGGAAAAACAAGCTGGAGGATTCCCTGCATCTGATCCGGAAAGCGGCCGAAAAATTAGGTGATGATCGCGTGATCCTGGCACCTTCCTGCTCGCTGCTCCATGTGCCTTATGATCTGGAAAATGAACAGGATGAAAAAGGGTTGCCGGCAGAGGTAAAAGACCGGCTGGCCTTTGCCCGCCAGAAAATTGAAGAGCTGGTCCTTTTGAAGGAACTGGCCGGAAGTTCCCCTTCGGAAAAGGCGCTGCAAAAGTTCCGCGAGGAAAAGGAAGGTCGTGAGCGATGGAAGAGACTAGCCATCGTACGCGAAGAACAGGTTCAGGCCCGGGTAAAGGAATTCCGCAAGCTGGAAGGAAAAATATCACGCCATGCTTCCTTTGAGAACAGGATCCGGGGCCAGCAGAATCGTCTGAAGCTTCCTGTTTTTCCTATCACGATGATCGGTTCGTTGCCCCAGACCTCTGAGGTCAGGAAAATGCGCCGTCGCTTTCTGGATCAGGCAATTTCTCCCGAGGCATATAAAAATTATATTTATCGGTCCGTTGAATCGGCTATCCGCTGGCAGGAGGAAATAGGGACTGATGTGCTTGTCCACGGTGAGTTTGAACGCAGCGATATGGTCGAATTCTTTGGAGAGCAATTGAATGGATTTGCTTTTACCCAAAACGGATGGGTGCAGAGTTACGGTTCCAGGGGTGTAAAACCTCCGGTTATTTACGGCGATGTCTCCCGTAAAGGCCCGATGACTGTCGATCTGATCAGCTATGCACAGTCACTGACTGCCAAACCGGTGAAAGGCATGCTGACCGGGCCGGTAACCATTCTGCAATGGTCGTTCGTGCGGGATGACCAGTCCCGGAAAGATACGGCCGAACAGATCGCCATGGCCATCCGCGACGAAGTACTTGACCTGGAAAAAGCGGGGATTGCCATTATCCAGATAGACGAACCTGCTTTCCGGGAGGGACTGCCGCTCCGTCCGGAAAAATGGGATGAATACCTTTCATGGGCTGTCAATTGCTTTAAGATGAGCCATTACGGAGTAAAAGACGAGACGCAGATCCACACCCATATGTGTTACGCTGAATTTAACGATATTCTTTCTTCCATTGTAAAGATGGATGCCGACGTGATCAGTATGGAGACATCCCGCTCACAGATGGAACTGCTCAAAACTTTTGCTGAAATCCGTTACCCGAACCAGATCGGGCCCGGTGTTTATGACATCCATTCGCCGCGCGTTCCTTCTGTTGACGAAATGTGTGATCTCCTTTTTGCCGCTTCCCGTTATATTCCGGTCAAAAACCTGTGGGTAAACCCCGACTGCGGATTAAAAACCAGGGGGTGGGAAGAAACCCGCTCCTCCATTCTTCATATGGTGGAAGCAGCAAAAAGAATGAGAAAAGCAGTGGTTTGTTCTGATTTGTTATAATGCCTTGCATCACATGAAGCAATACTGGATAAAATATGAGCCGCGTAGTTGTCCCCGTTGCGGGAAACTGTTTCGGTGTACGGCCAACAGTGACTGCTGGTGTCTTTCTGTTCAGCTATCTGCTCGTGTACAGGATTATATTGCAGCTCGTTATGAAGGTTGCCTTTGTAAAAACTGCCTTTTGGAACTGACTTCCCTGTTAAAGGACGGTCTGCCGGACGGGAAAAATTCTGTTTGCCGAACTAATGGCATAAAGAAAGCAGAATCTGATGATTTTTGATTTATTCAATGAGCTGGATGATCAGGACTTTTCCCGGACAGGTATCCATGATGTACATGACGGCTTCCCTTTTTTGTTGTTTATTTAAGGTTGAAATCCTCCAGAGCTTCGAAAAAAGCCCGGATATTATCTTGCGGAACACCAGGAGGTAAATCGCATCCCGACGACAATACAAAATTAGAATGTGATTTTGTTTGTTCCAGGAGTTCGCTTGTTTTTTGCTTTACTTCTTCCGCGTTGCCTGTTTGCAGCACATTGACCGGATCAATATTCCCCATGACTGGTGTCGTTTCAGAAACGACTCTCAGAACCTGCGACATATCGGCTGCATTTCCAAAGTGAAGGGCTCCGGAACCGGTAGATTCCATTGCTCCGGCAAGAAAACCATTATGCCCGCAGTTGTGTAAGACGATCAAAAAGCTTTCATCCTGCAGTTCTTCAACCATTGCTTTGATATATGCGGATGAAAATTGCATGCATTCTTCTTCTCCCAGAAGACCGGCAGCCGGCTCGGCCATGATGATTCCGGGTGCTCCCAGTGATTTATAGGCTTTAATATACTGTTTAATAAAAAGCGTGCATTTTTCTAACAGCGATTGAACAAGGTCGGGATCAAGATAGATTGCGGTCATAATCTCCGTCATATCAAGCAACCTGCCGGCCAGGGAAAACGGACCGATACAACCGGGGAATACAGGAACATCACGGATGTCATTCAGGGTCAGTTCAGCGGCTTTCAGATATTCCTGCACCCGTTTGGATGAAGTTGGTTCGGGAACGTGTAGCCGGACTGCTTCTTCCATGGTTGAAATCAGTTTCCCGGTAACGGTCGGTATTTCATCTTTCTCAAACTTAATCTTGCAGCCGAAAGCTTCTGCCTCTACGGTCAGATCCATGATCATGGTTGCTGCTGCTGCATGATAACGCTGATGTAAGGCGCTGATCGCATTGGAATGCACTTTCCCGTCGGTAACTGCCTGATATACGGTTGCACCGGTAAATTCGATGCCGGGGTGGGTCATAATAGGAATGGCAACCCGTTCCGGAGATTGAATGATGTTTTTACACCATGTACTGATTGTTGTATTCATTCGGTTATTTTTCTCAAAGATAAAAGGACGGCTTTCCTTAAAAAATAGGAATTTTTGCGATAAAGATGTGATATCTGACTTTATTTGGTTTGAAATCCGGCAGGACGGGAGCCTGAAAGTGATCAAGGTTTCTGCGGTAAAAAACACCACCCCGGACGAAAACAATCGTCGGGGCAGTGTTAGGTTGTTTTGATCTCTGACTTTCAGATTCGTATTTGTTATGTTGTGCGGAGCGTATGACGGTTAATGCAGGATGTTGATGGCGATCCCGCCGTAGAACATGGTCCCGAAAACCGGAGCATACATAAAGGCGGCATCATCCAGATGTTTTTCATCCTGCACGTAATTAAAAATGTTGTTTACTCCGGCGTATAACTTAAACTGGTTCAGTTTTTTCGATATCCGGGCGTTGAACAGCATAAATGCATCGGTTTCCTTTATTTTTGACAGATCGCCTATCTCCGGATCAATCTCTTCATTGTAATAGTCAATATACATTTGTCCCTGATAGTTTCCCGTCATACTCATGCTCCATGTGCCGGGGGTGTATTCCAGCTTGAGATTTCCTGTGGTGGAGGGGAAGCGGGAAATGTATTTGCTGTCTTTTTCGTATGCGGTTCCGGCCCAGTCTTCCCTGATTTTGTCGTATTCTCCCTGGTTTAAGGTGAAGTCAACGCCCAGATCCAGATGTCTGGCCAGGTTTGCCATCACCGACAGTTCAATTCCCTGTACAAAGGCGTCGTCAATGTTTTTCCATTGATAGTCATAGCCCAGTGCGGCAACTTCATTTTCTGCATCGGTAAAGCCGATCTTATCTTTCAGATCCGTGCGGAAAAGGTTTGCGCTAAGGCGGATGTGCCGGCCGTAATAGTCGGCCGACAGGTTATAGCTTACTGACTTCTCAGGGTCGAGATCGGACGATTTCCAGACACGCGGTGAACCGCTGCACAGGTGAAGATCTTCCGAAAAGCCGTAAGGGGCGCGAAAACCTGTTCCTGCAGTGGCCCGCAGGGTGATGCGGGGTGACAGTTCGTATTTGACGGCGATACGGGGGTTGATACTGGTTTCTTCAAAGTCGGTTTTCGGGAAATTGGCCGAAGCAAAGACCTGTTGATCTGCGTTGTATTCTTCTTCCGAATGATGATAATCAATGCGAACTCCCGGAACGAGCATCAGTTGGCTTGTCAGTGTCCATTCGTCCTGAACAAAGGCACCAAATTCATGGGCTGACTTATCGGACACCGATTTGTATGATTGTCCGTAATAGTTGCTTTCTTCATCAACCACAACATACATGCCCGATTCTTCCAGATCGTCAAAGTAGCCCTGCAGTCCGATCAGCAGATTGTGGGTCCCGCATTGTGCTCCGAAGCTCAGAGTGGAGGTCCAGGTGTTTTCTTCGGCCAGGTAGGGACGCATGGTGCGCAGGTCGGGAACTTCACCATCATGGGTGTCCATATAATCGCCGAGAAAGGAATCGTTTGTGGCTTTCCGTTTATGCCTGACATAAGCCAGCGAATAATTCAGACCGGCTTTTTCTTTTATTTTCTTGGTGTATTGGAGATCTGTTTCATAACGGTCGGTGGTTATGTTCTCTGTTCCGTCGGTGAGCGGGTTCATGTAGTAATCGTCGGTCATGGTACCCCCGGCGCGATTTTCAAAGACCGATTTTCCCCGGATTATCAATTTGTCGTTACCGAAAAAAGGATCATCCAGGTACAGATCGAATCCGGCATTGGTCAGTTTCGATTCGACCCGGTCTGAAATCCCGTCCTTGTTTTTTACTTCACTTTTTGAATTTCCTTCGCCCGTTTCATCAATTGCGTCATCCGAGAGTCGCTGGGCGTAGATGTTTAACCCGATATTGCCTTTCTCGTTTCTCATGGATGAGGAGACCGTGTAACGGTTGGTCTGGTATTCCCCAAGCTGGATATCCACTTTTGTGGTGGGATTTAGTGACGGTTCTTTGGTGATGATGTTAATGGCCCCGGCTACTGCGCTGCTGCCGTACAATGCCGAGCCGGCTCCTTTCACAATCTCGATTTGTCCGATATCCACCGTGCTTAGCTGTTGAAGTCCGTATACTCCTGCCAAGCCGGAATACATGGGTTGACCGTTGATCAGCACCTGGGTGTGTTCGGCACCTAACCCCTGCATACGAACCATGGTGAAGTTACAGTACTGACACTGACTTTCTACCCGGACTCCGGGGGTCGCATCCAGCGCTTCATACAGATTAGCTGCATTTTTATTTTCAATCGATTTGGCGGTTATCACCTCCGTGCGGACCGGTACATCCTTTATGTAATGTTCCGTTCTTGTGCCGGTTACAACAACCTGTTCCAGATTCAGAATGTCTTCTTCCAGTTCAAAGAACAGGGTCAGGGCTTTCCCTTTTTCCATGATTACC
>JBFWIL010000086.1:0-9972 GCA_050256015.1 Mangrovibacterium sp.
AACGGCCAGTCCAACAGGTGGATGGACATCCGGGAAAGCCTGCGCACCGACGAAACTTACCGGGAAGCCCTGGTCGACTGGAAATGGTCGGAGATGCTGGTCAACAACAACTTTACTTTTCGACAGCATGAACTGTACGTTACCCAAGGCTTCATCGGGTCTACAACCACCAATCAAACCACCACGCTGGGAAGGGAAGGATCCGATTTTACAGCGGCCATTCTGGGTAACCTCCTCCGGGCCCAAAGCGTTACCATCTGGAAAAATGTGCCCGGCGTGCTGAATGCCGACCCCGATGATTTCCCGGATACGCAAAGACTGCCCGAACTATCTTACCGTGAAGCCATTGAGCTGGCATACTCCGGAGCCAAGGTGATCCACCCTAAGACAATCAAGCCGCTCCGGAACAAAAATATTCCGCTATATGTCAGGCCCTTTGATTTTCCCAACCGGGAAGGAACCATCATTCATAATGTAGGTCAACAGCTGATGCTGCCTCCGGTTTACATCCTGAAGAAAAAGCAGGCCCTGCTCACCCTCTCACCCAAAGATTTTTCTTTTGTCGGGATCGATATGCTTTCTGAAATATTCGCTCTGTTTCGCAGCCGGCGCATCAAAGTGAACCTGATTCAGCAGTCGGCCATTGACCTCTCCCTCTGCGTAGATGAACCGGAAACAGGACTGGAGACCATGATCCTGGAACTGCGCAAAAAATATGATGTGCGGTACAATACCGAACTGACCCTGGCCACCATCCGGTTTTACGACACCGGGGCCCTTCACCGGATCCGGAATAACCACCAGGTACTGCTGGAACAAAAAAGCAGGCGGACCGCCCGATTGGTTCTGAAATAAGCTGTCTGGCAGCCTGCAAGACGTATTCAAAACGTCAGGGACGTTTAAAACTGTTCCAGAAAGCCTCCACATAAGGCGTATCTTCAAAATAATCGCGACGGGAGATGGGCTCCGCCTGCCGTTGCCAATCCAGAACACTGGCCCTGCGTCTGCTGCTCATCAGTTTCCCCTGCGGATTGATCCAGGTCTTGTCACAATCCAGGTAATTCACCAGGTATCTGTCTCCCCCCTTCCGGTAGGTGCTGGTATAATGATAGCTTACCCGGCGTTGTGCTTCCGATCCGGTATAAAGGGAACGGTTTGCCGGATGATTACGGCTCGCCTCAATCACACATTCGTTCCGGATAAGGGCATAACTGCCTTTCAGAATATAGATCTTCCCGTCCATACGTGTGGCAAAATAATCACCCGTACGGGCCAGATCTGGTTTGCTTGTCTTATAGGAAATCACCCAGACCGAATCGTTCTCATACACGGCCATACCCTCCAGACTGAGATCATAATCGTTCAGTAATTCCTCATTAAAAATAAGATTGGACAAGCGGGCCAGATCCATTTCCAGCAGTTCGTCAAAGCCGGTTTGTCCCGACGGGAAAGAACGGGGTTCAAAATTCCGCCTGGCCTCTGCAAAACGGTACCCCCTGTTTTGAAAAGCATCGGTCACAGAAGGCGAACTGTATCCGGTCTGATCGTACAGATTGACCACGGCCTCCCTCCAGGACAACACACTGTCATTTTCCTGCAGCTGTTCCATGTAATACCACTTTAATCCGAAAGGTCCCGGATGATAATTATCAGGCACCCGGCGGGAAGCTGTACGGAGGATACGGAAAAGCACACGCGACCGTGCCGACACGTCGACACCCTCAATGGCATAGGTCTGTTCAGACAGGGGGACCCGCACAAAGTCACGGTTAAGCAACCCGTCTAGCGACAGCGTCACGTTACGGTAGCCCACAGCCGAAAAAAACAGCTTACCCCTGGCATACTCCTCCGGAATCTTCAGTTCAAAAAAACCATCTGCATCGCTGGCTGTTCCGAAATAGGTTCCCTCGATCCCTATATTCGTATAGGCAACCCCTTCCCGGCTTGCCGCATCTACAACACGTCCCTTCAGCAGCACGGGTTGCGCATTAACAGAAAAAGGGATCATTATCAACATCAAAAACAATAATCGTTTCATAGCACTCCTTTTTTTCAGGATGCGCCCATCTTCCTTCAGGAGAAAGGCCCAAAGCCCTGCTGTTTTAACAATTAACGGATTCCCGGAACAATGTTTTTCCGGCCCGGAAATTTTTCCTATATTGGTTTCCTGACAACGGAACACTTTTTGTTCCTCAAAGTTACCGAACTTAAATAATATATTTCAGATATGAAAACAAATCTGCTGTTGTTTCTGATCCTGATCCTGTCAACAGGCCTTTCTTCCTGTGTATCGAAAAGGAAATTCATTGATATGGAATCCTTAAAGCTTCGTGCTGAGGCCAGGGTCCGTCAGCTTACCGGAGAGAATGAATCACAGGCCGGTCGCATTGAAGCAATGATTGCGGATTATGAACAGATGAAACAGGAACTGCTGACCAGCAATGCACAGAAAGACCAGCTTATCGGCAGCCTTAACGGACAGATCAACCAGCTTAAGTCGAACGTACAGGAAAAAAATGCAACCATGGAAGAAAAGCTGTACGCCTTTGAATATGAGAAAAGGCGAATGAAGGAGGAACTCCGGAAAAGCAAAAATACAGAGACCGGCCTGCAGGACCAAAATGCAGAGCTTTCCAGTGAATTGCGCACCTTAAAAGAAGAACTTTCAGAGGTTCGTTTTAACCTGGGCCGGAAAGATAACGAATCGGCACGCCTCACCAGCCAGCTTAACGTGAAAGACAAAAAATTACATGAGCAGGCAAGCCGACTGGCAAGCCTGCAGCAAGAAATCGATCAGCTAAAAGCCAGCCAAAAGATAAAGGAAGAAACCATTGAACGGCTCAGCAACAATGTAAAACTGCTGAAACAGGAATTGGGCAAATAATTCCTCCTTTCCATGGGTTAACAGATTTCCGGAAGACTGATTCCCTTGATTTTCCGGTACAAATCCAGCGCGTACAGATCGGTCATACCCGAAACAAAGTCAACCACCGACTGAATTTTTCCATAGACTGTCCTGCCTGCCGGTTGATACTGTTCCGGCATCAGCGAAAGCAGACGCTTGGAAAAGCCTGCTCCAGGAGAAAGCACAGCCCGGGTAAATTCATCCAGTAAAGTCCCCAGAATCTGAAAACCGGTCACTTCGATTTCCACTACCGAACGGTCGTTATAGATACGGCTTACCGACAACCGTCTGATTTCTTCCATGGCTTCCCCGGACGGCCTGCTTATTCGACGAATCAGCGGCCCCTGGGAATTGCCCTCCAGAATATGCGGTTCCTGCTCCATAAATACACCGACGCATTCCTGAACCAAACGGTTAATCACCCCTGCACGCAAAAAGGCAATCCGCTCGTTCCGGTCGGTCACCACCCGGAATACCTCATTAATTTTCCGGTATGCCGCCCGATCGGTTTCCGGATCGTAAAAATTAAGCAAGAGCTCCGCGGTGGTTTCATAATCCAGAATCTTAAGCCTGTGGGCATCTTCCAGGTCCATGATCAGATAACAGATATCGTCGGCAGCCTCCACCAGAAAAACCAAAGGATGACGGGCATACCGAAGCGGGTCCTCTGCCAGCCGTTTCAGACCGAGCGTACCGGCTATATCAAGAAAAAGCTCTTTCTCCGACTGAAAAAATCCGAATTTCGGAAGGTCAACCCCTACCGATTCATAGGGATATTTCACTATGGACGCCAGCGTAGTATAAGTCAATGCAAATCCTCCCGGTCTGCGACCGTAAAACCGGTGGCTCAGCAACCGCAGGGCATTGGCATTGCCGTCGAAATAAAGCAGATCCGTCCATTCAGCCGGACTAAGCCGGTCTTTCAACTCCTGCCCCGCCCGGTCACGGAAATAGGTGGATATGGCTTCCTCTCCCGCATGACCGAAAGGAGGATTGCCCATGTCATGAGCCAGGCACCCGGCAGAAACCACAGCCCCCAGTTCTCCGATAAGCGGATTCCGGCAGCCGGTCTCCAGCAGCCGGTCTGACAGCATGCTCCCCAGAGAACGCCCCACACTGGCTACTTCAAGGCTGTGTGTCAATCTGTTATGAACAAAAACACTTCCCGGAAGCGGAAAAACCTGCGTTTTGTTCTGCATCCTCCGGAAGGGTGAAGAAAAAATGATCCGGTCATAATCCCGCTGAAACTGGGTCCGGTTGAAGCGTTCCGCATCCGTATTTTCCGACCCGGCTCCCAGTCTCCGGGCTGATATTAACCGATTCCAGTCCATCATGGCAATAACATAAACAATACAGACAAATATACACAATCAAAACACATCCACCCGGTATCCCTTCAGCTGCCGGTCCAGTTCCCGGGCTCCCGGACATATTTTTCCCAACAACTGCCAAAATCCCGGACCATGATTTTTCTCCACCGTATGGACCAGCTCGTGCAACAGCACATAGTCGGTAAGCCGGGAAGGCAGCCGCATGAGATGCAGGTTCAGATTGATGTTATTCTGTTGGGAACAGCTTCCCCAGCGGGTTTTTACCTGTTTTACAACCACCTTCCCAAAACAAAAGCCATGTTGTACGGACAGCTCAGTCAACCGCACAGGCAGGTACACCCTGGCCTCCTGTTGCATAACCTTCACAATAACATCGCGTATAAACTGCTGTATCCCGGGAAGCTTACAATCACACTCCCGGGGAATGCCAATCCTTATCAATCCGTCTTCAACCCGGGCTGAAACCTTCGCCCGGCCATCGCGTATGACCTGAAGCGCATGAAAACGGGTGCGGAAACAACCGGCCGGCTCAAAAACAGTTAAACCAGCCTTTACGGCCGATTGTTGTTTTAATATCCAGTCGGATTTGGCCCTGACAAAATCCAGAGCTTTTTGTTCGGAACCTGCAGGCGGCATGGAAAGCAAAACTTTACCATCCGGGCCGACCCGCAGGCGGATACGCCGGGAACGAATGTTCTTTGTGATACACAGCTCGCCTACGGGATCTATCCGGATATGTTTAACAACATTTTTCATAAAAGAAATGATGACGAAGATAATATAAATCCTCCATGTAAATAATGTTAACCAAAAAGAAAAGACACGTCTATGGAATCCAAAAAAGGAATTGAAGTATTCGGCACCATCAACAAACAGGAAACGGTGCTGAGCGTAACCGACCGGGTTCTGCCCGGTTCCCTGGTCTTCGAGGCGATTGCCCCCTTTCCGGGTTATTATCATGCTGAGCCCAACACGACCAGGCCGGTATACCTTTATCTGGCCCTGCAGGAACAGTATCCACTGATAGACATTATCCGCGCCTCAGAAAAAGTGGAAAGAATCTTCGATGAACACTTTGATGCAGGAAAAGGATTTCTGCAAATCCGCACCGACACCTATTATGTGCTGCGCATAAGACACCTGAATCAGTACGATCTTATCGGAAAGTTACAGCAGAGCTACCGAAGCCAGGGGCTTCTCCCCCTGCAAAAAACCCTGCGCGGACTGGAAGAAACCGCCCGGATCCGGGTGGTAAAGTTTTTTCAGCTGGAACCACTGGAGGAAGGAATCTACCTGGACCGTAAAGAAGCCTGTCATGCTTATCTTGAGATACCCCGGCACCACAGCTGGGAAGAGTTCAACGAGCTGACCATGAGGGTGAAATACAACTGGGAAGGCAGCAAATTCGATGCAGCCACGGGAGCCTTTCACCACCAGGGCCGGCTGCATGAGTTTGTCCGGATCTACTCCAGTCGGCTCAGCCCGGATTTTCTGCAACAGCTGCGCCAGCTTTACCTGAAAAAAATCAGGTAAAAAAACGGGGCATTCTCCAGGACGGTCAGGCCTCTGGAGAATGCCGGCCGGCTTTATTTTGCGATAACCGAAACGGCCTTCCTGATCCGGTTAAGGGTTTCCGCTTTCCCGATCATCTCCATGATCAGAAACAGGTCTATACCCTGACTGCTGCCCACCAGCGCCAGTCTCACCGGTACCATGACCATGCCGAAACTCCATTCCCGGCTGTTCATGAAAACAGAAAAAACCTCTTTGATCCGCCCGGCTTCCCAGCAGTCAATCCCTTCCAGAAAACCGGCAATGGAAGTCAGCTTCTCCGAAGTATCCGTTTTCCATTTTTTGCGGACAATCTTTTCGTCGTAATCTTCGGGTGCTTCAAAAAAATAAAACCCGTGTTCCCAAAGATCGGCAGCAAAGGTACAACGATCCTTAATCAGTCCCGTAATGCGCTCCAGCCTGTTCCGGTCTGCAGCAATACCTTTGCCGGCCAATTGCTCAAAAAAAAGCCCGGCCAGTTCGGCATCCGGCATCCGGTGAAGATAGTTCCGGTTAAACCACCTTGCCTTTTCCGGATCAAAGCGGGCTCCCGACTTGACAACACGCTCCAAACTGAAACGTTCAACCAGTTCATCAATCGCGAACAATTCCTGATCGGTTTCTCCGTGCCAGCCAAGCAAAGCCAGCATATTCACAAAGGCTTCCGGGAGATAGCCTTCCTCACGGTATCCCCGGGACACTTCCCCGCTATGCGGATCGGTCCACTGCAGGGGAAAAACCGGAAACCCCATTTTGTCCCCGTCCCGTTTGCTGAGTTTACCTTTTCCCACGGGTTTCAGAATCAATGGAAGATGCGCAAAACGGGGCCGGCTGTCCGCCCAGCCCAAAGCCTCATAGAGCAAAATATGCAGTGGCATGGACGACAGCCATTCCTCCCCCCGGATCACATGGCTGATCCGCATCAGATGATCATCAACCACATTGGCCAGATGGTAGGTAGGCATACCATCTGTTTTAAACAACACCTTGTCATCCAGCCGGGAAGTATTAAAGATTACCTCTCCCCGAATCAGATCCGGTTCGGTCACATCGCTGTTTTCCGGCATCTTAAAACGAATAACCCAAGGCTGCCCGGTCTCGATCCGCCGTTTCACATCTTTTTCAGACAGGCTCAGTGAATTATTCAGTCGCATGCGCGTATGCGTGTCGTACGAAAAAACCTTACGGGCAGCTTCGGCTTCGGCCCGGAGCGCTTCCAACTCCTCCGGCGTATCAAATGCATAATAAGCATGCCCGCTTTCAACCAGCCGTTCCACATACGCCATGTAAATATCCCGTCGTTCGCTCTGCCGGTAGGGACCGAGATCACCCCCAAAGCCCGCTCCCTCATCAGGAATCAGTCCGCACCAGCGCAAAGATTCGATAATGTAATTCTCTGCGCCGGGAACAAACCGGTTCTGATCCGTATCTTCTATCCGCAAAATAAAATCTCCCCCGTGCTTTCGGGCAAAAAGATAGTTAAACAGGGCCGTTCTTACTCCCCCCATATGAAGGGGGCCCGTCGGACTCGGGGCAAACCGTACCCTTATGCGTTGTTCCATGCTATAATGTGTTCAGTTTTGCCGGCAAAGATAGCGAAAATTGAAGCGATCTTTCTATTTTTGACCATGGAATTCACTTGATCAAACCGCAGATAACTTATATCTTTGCAGCTTCTTACGGGACGATTAATTTACAAGAGAATAACGCATGAAAAAAAGATTTACTGCAGTCTTTGTCCTCAGCCTGTGCTTAGTGGGACAAATACGGGCCGACGAGGGAATGTGGCTGCCATCGCTGATCAACAAACTGAACATCACCGATATGCAGCAAATGGGATTGGAACTGACTGCCGATGATATTTACAACATCAATCAGTCCAGTCTGAAAGATGCCGTGGCAGCACTTGACCGGGGTTCATGTACCGCCGAGTTAATTTCGGCCAACGGACTGCTGCTGACCAACCATCACTGCGGATTTGGGGAAATTCAGGCACACAGCAGTGTAGAACACGACTACCTGCGCGACGGATTCTGGGCGCAAAGCTTTAAAGAGGAACTTCCCAATCCGGGCAAAACCGCCTCATTCCTGGTTCGGGCAGAAGATGTCACAGAACGGGTACTGAACAGCGTTTCCGACACCATGAGAGAGGAAAAAGCCGACATGGCCATACAGAAGGAAATTTTCGAAATCCAGAAAGAAGCAACCAAAGGCACCCATTACAATGCACGCGTGCAACCGCTGTTTAACGGCAACCGCTATTACCTGTTTGTATACGAAACCTTCCGAGACATACGGCTGGTAGGAACGCCTCCCGAAGCGATCGGGAAATTCGGCGGAGATACCGACAACTGGATGTGGCCCCGGCATACGGGCGATTTTTCCCTGTTCCGTATTTACTGCAGTCCGGATGGAAAGCCTGCCGATTATTCGGAAGACAATGTTCCCTATCATCCGCGGCATCACCTTCCCGTTTCCCTGGAAGGATACCGGGAAGGTGATTTTGCCATGGTTATGGGTTTTCCCGGCAGCACCAACCGCTACAAAACTTCATATGGTGTGAATTATACCATGGATGTAACCAACCCTGTACGTATCCAGGTTCGCGAGGCCAAGCTGGCAATCATCCGCGAATACATGAGCACAGGCCAGAATCCTGCCATCCAGTATGCATCGAAGTATGCCCGGAGCTCGAATTATTACAAATACAGCATCGGTCAAAACAAGGGACTGAACGCTCTGCAGGTCATTGAAAAGAAAAAAGCTGTTGAAAAAGCATTTACCGACTGGGTAAATGACGACCAATCGCGCAAGGCCAGGTACGGAAAAGCCCTGGATCTGATTGAAGATGCCTACCGTGAAACGGCCGACGAGAAAGCTTACGAATACCTCATTGAATCCATGGTACGCGGTCCGGAGATCTTCTTCTTCAGCTATGGAGCCCGGCCTTTATTCGAAGCCCTGAAAAGCGGCAACGCCGACCGGATCAAAGTCAGTGCCGACCGGCTAAAGGGGGAGCTGGAAGAATATTTCAAAGATTATCATGCCGGCACGGACGAACAGATTGCCGCCAGGCTGATGGAGCTCTACCGGGAAAACGTAGATCCGGCTTTCCATCCTTCTTTCTTTCGCAGGGTAGACAATAAATACAAGGGTGATTTCGGCACCTTTACGGCACGTCTGTTCGACAAAACAATCTTTGCCGACCGTTCCCGGCTGGAAGCATTCCTGGACAATCCAAAGCTGAAGGTGCTTCAAAAAGACATGGCCTTCCGGACGGCACAGTGTATTTTTGAAGAAATGCATCACATCGGGAACATGCTGAAACAAAGCACCGCCGAACTGGGAAAGGGAGACCGGTTGTTCCTGGCAGGACTGATGGAAATGAACCGGAACCAGAAATTCTACCCGGATGCCAATTCCACCCTCCGGCTCACCTACGGCACCGTAGGCGGTTATTACCCGCGCGATGCCGTGCACTATAACTATTACACCACCCTTAAAGGATACCTCGAAAAAGAGATCCCCGGAGATACCGAATTTGATGTTCCCCAGAGGCTGAAAGACCTGTACGCTGCCTCCGACTACGGCGACTATGCCGATGCCGACGGCAGCCTGCACACCTGCTTTATCTCGAACAACGACATCACGGGAGGAAATTCCGGAAGTCCGGTGCTTAACGGCAAAGGAGAACTGATCGGGCTTGCCTTTGACGGCAACTGGGAAGCCATGAGCGGCGATCTGGCTTTTGAACCGGAATTACAGAAATGCATCTCCGTAGACATCCGTTTTGTGCTGTGGATGATTGATAAATATGCAGGGGCACACCGTCTGATTAATGAAATGACCCTCATCAAATAAATAAAAGGTCGGAAAATCCGGTCCTTTTTTAAACAGACAAATCAATGAAACGGAAGATCTTCCCGCTTGCAGTACTGCTTTTGCTTCTGGCAGGAACCGTATACCTTAACAACCTGCTTCCTGTCATCACCGGTTATGCAGCAAAAAACCTGGCATCAGGTATTTTTGTTGCCGGCCGCACCCAGGAGTCGCTGGAAACGGAAGATCTGGATTTCTTCCCCGTAAACCTGGCCTGCAATACGGTGAACCGTGAAAAGCAGGAAGTGACCAGCCGCTTCCTTTGGGGAAAGGCAAAAGCCATCCGGCTAAAAGGCTATGGCTGCA
>JBFWIL010000087.1:0-9835 GCA_050256015.1 Mangrovibacterium sp.
ATAGACGCGAAATACGTTCTTTTTTCCCGGTGCGGGAATTATACACCGTGGACCCGGCTTTCAGTACTCCGGAATACACCCGGATGTAACAGAGACGCCCCACGTAAGGATCGGTGGCAATTTTAAAAGCCAGCGCACAAAGCGGCTCTTCCACATCGGCATGACGCACCAGTTCCTTGTCTGTTTGCGGTTCCATTCCTCTGATATCTCCTTTGTCCAGCGGACTTGGCAGATACTCACAAACAGCATCCAGCAAGCGCTGCACCCCTTTGTTCTTGAAAGCTGATCCGCACATCATCGGAACAATCACCCCTTCGATGGTTGCCCGGCGAATTACTTCATTCATCTCGGCCGTGGTAATGGAATCCGGGTCTTCAAAGAAACGTTCCAGCAAAGCGTCGTCCAGCTCAGCCACAGCCTCAACCAATTTGGCCCGGTATTCCCTGGCCTGTTCCATCATCTCCCCGGGAATATCTTCCAAAGCATAGTTTGTTCCCAGGGTGGCATCATCATACCAGCGAACAGCCTTCATCTCGATCAGGTCGATCACCCCTTCAAACCGCTCTTCGGCCCCGATGGGAATCTGAATCGGAATGGGGTTGGCTCCCAGCTTTTCCTTCACCTGGTTTACCACCTCATAAAAATCGGCTCCCTGACGGTCCATCTTATTCACGAATCCGATCCGGGGAACGCCGTATTTTTCAGCCTGGCGCCAAACCGTTTCCGATTGGGCTTCCACCCCGCCAACAGCACAAAAAAGCGCCACGGTACCATCAAGAATACGCAGCGAACGTTCCACCTCAACCGTAAAGTCAACGTGCCCCGGAGTATCGATAATATTAATCTGATGCTGCAGGTCATTGTGTTTCCAGAACGTGGTGGTTGCAGCCGAGGTAATCGTGATACCACGCTCCTGCTCCTGCTCCATCCAGTCCATGGTGGCAGCTCCCTCGTGGACCTCTCCAAGCCGGTGCGTAATTCCGGTGTAGAAAAGGATGCGCTCGGTCGTCGTCGTTTTTCCGGCATCAATATGTGCCATGATACCGATATTCCTTACATATCTTAAATCTCTTGCCATGCTTCAATTATCTGTTCCTGATTTAACTAAATAATCCGGCTTAAAACCGGAAATGAGCAAAGGCACGGTTGGCCTCTGCCATGCGATGCGTTTCCTCTTTCTTCTTATAGGCTCCGCCTTCTTCATTGAAAGCAGCCTGAATTTCTGCAGCCAGCTTGTCTGCCATCGACTTACCCGACCGTTTACGGGCAAAAGAGATCAGGTTTTTAATGGAAATGGCCACTTTCCGTTCCGGACGTATTTCCATTGGAACCTGAAAGTTAGCCCCTCCCACACGGCGACTCTTCACCTCCACGGCCGGCGTTACATTTTCCAGTGCTTTTTTCCAAATGTCCAGAGGGGAAAGCTCATCGTCTTTCATGCGGTTGCCAACAATTTCCAGGGCATCATAGAAAATGCCAAAGGCAATGGATTTCTTCCCGTCGACCATCAGGTCATTCACAAACCGGGTAACCAACACATCGTTAAATTTCGGATCCGGTAAAATGATCCGCTTTTTGGGTTTTGATTTTCTCATCTGATTTTCTTTTTAGTGTTATTTGAATTGGCTGTGACTTAATTTGAGCTTCAGTTCTCCCGCAGGGATCATTTACTCAACCAAACCACTAAAATTCTTGTAACGGTTTATTTTTTTGGACGTTTAGCTCCGTATTTAGACCGGCGCTGCGTACGTCCTTCCACACCTGCGGTATCCAATGCTCCGCGCACCAGGTGATAACGCACGCCGGGAAGGTCTTTTACCCTTCCTCCGCGGACCAGTACAATAGAGTGCTCCTGGAGATTGTGTCCTTCTCCCGGAATGTAGGCATTCACTTCCTTACCGTTGGTCAACCTGACCCTGGCTACTTTACGCATAGCCGAATTCGGCTTCTTGGGTGTTGTGGTATAAACGCGCACGCAAACCCCTCTCCGCTGCGGACAGGAATCCAAAGAAGGAGACTTGCTTTTGTCTATTTTTGACTGTCTCCCTTTTCTAACTAACTGTTGAATTGTTGGCATACAACTATTTATTTTTTTAGTAAAAGTTTCAAAAAAACGGACTGCAAAGGTATTGATTTTTTGGCGAATACCATACGACAAGCCCTCGTTTTCGGCGGAATCATCCAAAAACGGCAGGCAAAAGTACTAATTTTCAGTAAAGAACAAATACTTTTCTGGTCTTTTTTTGGAAATTCCCGTTGCTTATTCAGATATGCGATGGTTCAAAAGCGACCTCAGCGGATTCAAAAAACGCTGCAGCAAACGCTGCTCTTCGGTAATTATTTCCACATCGCCCTGCATCTCCTGGCTGAATGGCAGAATCCGGTTGTAATTTGTTACCAGTCCGTCGGGCAAGCCTATCTCTACCGTATAGGTATCCTGGGAGGGAACCAATGAAACGGAACAGATCAATCCCTTTACCATCCCGTATTCCAGATGGGGAAAATTGTCAAACCGAATATTCACCCGCTGACCTTCACACACCTTGCCGGCCCCCTTCATCGGAAGCGTCAGGCGACCAACCAGCTTTCCCTGATTCTGCGGCACCACACTGAACACCGGCTCTCCTTCCCGAACCTGCTGATTCATACTCCAGATATGGGTAAAGGTTACCGTTCCGGAAACAGGAGCCTTCAACAGATACGTTTTCTCCCAGCTGGCCAGCCCGCTTTTCAGTTCCTGGAAGGCTGTTGTCAGCTCAGTCTGCAGGCGGTTTTTTTGCTCGGCATACTCCTTTTCCGCAGTAACCCGCTCCTGCTTCAGGGCAAGAATCTCCCGCTGCGTACCCGCAATCAGGGTCCTGACCTCAGAAAGATCAAACTGTTTCTCCAAGGCTGCAGATTCCGAATCGCGGTAATCGGACCATGACAATACCTGTTGAATATAAAGCAGGGAATCGCGCACAAACTGTTCCCGGGCCAGACCGAAATCTCGCGCCAAAATCTGCTGCTGAATTTGCAAACGTTCGCGATACACGCCCTGCATTTCAACCTGTCTGCCCAGTGCACTGATTCTTCTGGGATAAAAGCCAAGCCGGACAAAGCTAAGGTAATTGCTGTACAAACGCAGGAAGACGGAATACACAGCCTGCATCTCGCCCAAGCGGTATGCCTGGGCAGGGGAAACCGCATCCAGCGTATCAAAACGTTCAAAAAACCTTGCGGCAGCCTTGAGTTCATTTTTCAAACAGCGTACATCTTCAGGCTGGGCCGCACTTTCCATTACCGCCAAAACCTGCCCGCTGTCGACCGGCTGGCGGTCGTTTACGGGCAGCTTCACAATCCTTCCTGTTGCCCTTGCAACAAGGTGAGCCGGAGGATTTTCGGACAAAACCACAACCCTGCCGTAAATAACATCCGGATAACGGAACAACCAGCTGCCCAACAACAACAGCAGAACCGCCACAAGTAAAATCAACTGGCCACTACGCAGAAGCCAGGACGGGGACTTCCCGATAATCTCCTGTACTTCTTCACTGTGTTGAGGCATAAGCTGTAGATTAATTTCGTTTTTTTCTAGTCTCCCAATTCCAGCTGGTTTTTAACCAATTGATAATAAGCCCCTTTCCCGGCCGTAAGTTCTTCATGTGTTCCTGACTCACACAGCCTGCCATCTTCCAGCACCACAATCTGATCCGCATTTCTCACCGTACTGAGCCGGTGTGCCACGATAACCACCGTTCTGCCCCTGAAAAAGTTTTCCAGGTTCTCCATAATCTGTTTTTCATTGCGTGCATCCAGGGCGTTGGTTGCCTCGTCAAAAAACAGATAATCCGGATCCTTGTATATGACACGGGCAATCAGAATCCGCTGTTTCTGTCCCTGGCTCAGTCCGGTACCGTTTGCCCCGATACGGGTATACAGCCCCATGGACAGCTTATCCACAAAGGATTCCAGGCAGGCCATCCTGACGGCATACAAGACCCGTTCTCCGTCAGCCCGTTCGTCTCCGGCTACAATGTTATTAAACAGGGTGTCCGGAAACAGATAGCCATCCTGCATGACCGCCCCCACACGACTGCGCCACCACCGCCTGGAGAAATGCTTCAGATCGGCCGGTCCCACCGTTATCCGTCCTTCTCCCGGCAAATAAAAACCTAGCAACAGTTTCACCAGGGTGCTTTTTCCACTTCCGCTGGTACCTACAACAGCTGTGACTTTGTTCCCTGGAATATGCAGATTGATGCCGTCCAGCACCGCAGGAGCACGCGGTCCCTCATAACGAAAAACCAGATCCTGCACATTCAGGGAACGATCTTCGGGAAGCGCATTCACCATCGGAGTACCCGGATGCTCTTCTTCTTTCCTTCCGTGAACCTCCGCCAGACGGTCCAGGCTTAGACGGGCGTCCTGGGCAAGGTGAAGAAAGCGAATCATCTCGTTAAGCGGACTATTCAACTGCCCGATGATGTACTGCACGGCCAGCATCATCCCCAGACTCATGCTGCCTTTAATTACACCCATGGCCGCGATCACCGTAATCAGAATGTTCTTGGTCTGATTGATAAACACCGAACCGGCCTGCTGATACTGATCGATCGACAGGTTCCGCACATTCACGCGAAACAGGCGGGCCTGAATGCGTTCCCACTCCCAGCGTTTCTGACGTTCATAGTTGTTCAGCTTAATTTCCTGTATCCCCGAAAAAAGCTGTATAAGCATACTCTGATTTTCCGAATGTGCGGCAAATTTACGGAAATCCATTTCCTTCCGCTTTTGCATAAACAGCAATCTCCAACCCAGATACCTGGCAGAGCCGGCAAGAAAAACCAGCAGAATTTTCCAGCTGTATACGGCCAGGACAAGTCCAAAAACAAGAAGGCTGACAAAGGAAAACAGGATATTGAGGGTCTCTGTGGTCAGAAAACGTTCAATACGTCTGTGATCCTGAATACGCTGAAGCAAATCACCGATCATGCGGGAATCAAAAAAGCCCAGGGGTAGTTTCATCAGCTTGATCAGGAAATCGGAGATAATGGAAATGTTGATGCGCGTGGAAATGTGAAGCAATATCCAGGAACGGACGAAGTCGACCGAAGTCTGTCCGGCGAAGAGTACCAGTTGAGCCGCGAGTACCAGGTAAATGAAGCCGGCATCCTGATTGCTGATCCCCACATCGACCAGACTTTGAGTAAGAAAAGGAAAGATCAGCTGAATCAGGCTTGCGGCCAGAAAACCAAGCAACAACTGAACCAGCAGGCGGTAGTGCGGACGAAAATAACGCCAAAGGAAAGAGAAACCTTCCGGTCCCCGTTCTTCCTCCCCGCATTCGTAAAAACCGGGACTGGGCTGAAGCATCAGACATATCCCCTTCCTCTCTGAATCAGAGACACCACCCAGCCAGTGCTGTTTAAACTCGGCAAAAGAATAACGTACCGACCCGAATGCCGGATCGGCCACATAAACAAATTCTTTCCGAACCGCATAAACCACAACAAAATGATTCTGATTCCAATGCACGATGCAGGGTAAAGGCACATCAGCAGTAAGCTGCTCCAGGCTGACCCGGGTTCCCAGGGTCCGCATTCCTATCGCCTCAGCCGCGTCACTGATCCCAAGCAGAGAAACCCCTTCCCTGGAAAGATAGGACTTTCCCCGGAGAAACTCCAGGCTAAAACTCTTCCCGTAATATTTGGCCACCATCTTCAGACAGGCAGGCCCGCAATCCATGGCATCATACTGTTTGAAACAGGGGAAACGAGACATAGTTTTTCTTTGGTCGGTAAATGTACCATTTTTTAAAAATGTGCGGACTTGTTTGTTAAGAGAATATTACTAATTTTGATGGTTTCCGTGACAAAACCATAAGCCTGACAATCGACATAACCAATAAAAACCAAAATCATGGAAGTATATAAGACCAGTCAAATCCGCAACATTGCCTTAATCGGGAATGCCGGCTGCGGGAAAACCACCCTCGCGGAAGCCATGCTCTACGAGGGTGGTGTCATAAACCGCAGGGGAGAAGTAACCGCCAGGAACACCGTATCCGACCATTACCCGATTGAACAGGATTACGGAAACTCCGTTTTTTCATCCGTACTTTACGCCGAATACAACCAGAAAAAAATGAACATCATTGATACTCCCGGAATGGATGATTTCCGGGGGGCCGTGATATCTTCCCTACACGTGACCGGCAGCGCCCTGCTGGTCATCAACACCCCGCATGGCATGGAAGCGGGTACGGAATCCGGATTCCGCCATACCGAAAAAATTAAAAAGCCGGTAATCCTGGTCTTCAACCAGATGGACAACGAAAACACAAACTTCGAACAAACCGTGGATCAGGCAAAAACACTGATGGGCAACAAGCTTACCTTAGTCCAGTATCCCATGAATGCAGGCCCCGGGTTTGATGCCATTGTTGATGTGCTGAAAATGAAACTTTACAAATATGCGGCAGACGGAGGAAAACCGGAAATTCTGGAAATACCGGATGAGGAAAAAGAAAAGGCCGACCAGTTGCACAACGAGCTGGTGGAAATGGCAGCAGAAAATGATGAATCGCTGATGGAGCTTTACTTCGAAAAAGGCTCGCTCTCGGAAGATGAGATGCGGCAGGGAATTAAACTGGGTATGATTGACCGGAGCCTGTTTCCCGTATTCTGCACAGCTGCCAAAAGGAATATAGGTATAGGCAGACTTATGGAGTTCATCACCAACATCACCCCTTCTCCGGCCGAAGCCGTGGAACTTCCGGAGTTAAACGGGAAAAATCCACAAATGGATCCCGAAGCCCCCACTTCCCTGTTTGTATTTAAAACATCCGTTGAGCCCCATGTGGGAGAAGTTACCTTTTTTAAGGTCATGAGCGGAACGGTACGGGAAGGACAGGACCTGATCAATTCCAAATCGGGCAACAAGGAACGAATCTCCCAGATTTTTGTCTCGGCAGGGAAAAACCGGGTAAAGGTTCCCGAAATACTTGCCGGAGACATCGGGACAACCGTCAAACTCAAAGAAACAAAACTAAACCATACCCTCAGCGAAAAGGAAGCAGCCTACCGGTTTGCACCCATCGCATTCCCTAAACCACGGCACAGCGTGGCCATAAAAGCCGTAAACGAAGCCGACGACGAAAAAGTTTCCGAAATGTTCCAGAAGCTGCATGACGAAGACCCAACCTTTATTGTGGAATATTCCAAGGAACTCAAACAAATGATCGTGCACTGCCAGGGGGAATACCACCTGAACGCGCTGAACTGGTTCTACAAAAACATCTTTAAGATTCCCATTGAATTCCAGACCCCGAAAATCCCATACCGGGAAACCATAACCCGTGCAGCCCAGGCCGACTACCGCCACAAAAAACAGTCAGGCGGTGCCGGACAGTTTGGCGAGGTCCATATGATTATTGAACCTTTTCTGGAAGATGTTCCGCACAAAACGGCTTTTAACCTGAACGGGAAGGAACAGAAGCTATCGGTGCGCGACACCCAGGAATACCCGCTGGCCTGGGGAGGTAAGCTCATTTTTCACAACTGCATCGTCGGCGGATCAATCGACGCCCGCTTCCTGCCGGCTATTTTAAAGGGCATCATGGAAAAAATGGAAGAGGGACCGCTTACCGGATCTTACGCCCGGGATATCCGGGTCTACATTTATGACGGGAAAATGCACCCGGTCGATTCTAACGAAATTTCCTTCAAGCTGGCCGGACGCAATGCCTTTTCCAAGGCCTTCCGCGATGCTGCCCCGAAAATACTGGAACCAATCTGCGATCTGGAAGTGAAAGCCCAGAGCGAAAAACTGGGAGACGTAATGAGCGATCTGCAGGGGCGCCGTGCCCTGATCATGGGCATGGGAAGCGAAAAAGGCTATGAAAAGATCAACGCCCGCGTGCCGCTGAAAGAAATGTACAAATATGCCACTTCCCTGAGCTCGATCACCCAGGGAAGGGGATCATTCAGCCTGGAACAGTCGGGTTACGAAAAAGTGCCCCCTGAAATCCAGGAAGAACTGCTGGCCGCTTATGCCGCCGAACAAAATGAGGATTAACACCAGCAGCAGAAAAATCTGAATTAAAGTCCGGCTTCCCAATGATCCCGGGCTTTTTTTATGAACGGCTATTCAAAAAATGCACAGCAGGCAATCCGGAACGCCAGACATTTTCACTCCCGGCGCTATACTTCCGTGGCAGTAAAATCATTTCCCGAAAATTAATGAAATCCGGGAAATAGGTTTTACCTTTGCAGCATAAAGAAAATGCAGCCATTCCGCCAAAGCTATTGTTTAAGCTGGCCCGGTACGATGCCGGATTAACAAAGAAACCCCACAGTGTGAATTATTTGGATGAATTAAATGAGCCCCAGCGGGAAGCCGTAACGGCAACCGATGGTCCGGCCCTGATCATTGCCGGAGCAGGGTCCGGCAAAACCCGGGTACTTACCTTTCGCATCGCCCACCTGCTTAAACAGGGGGTACGGCCGGGAAAAATCCTGGCCCTTACGTTTACCAACAAGGCCGCCAGGGAAATGAAAGAACGCATTGCCGGCATGGTGGGGTTCCAGACAGCCCGTCACCTCTGGATGGGCACGTTTCACTCCGTATTTGCCCGTATTCTCCGACTTGAATCGGAAAGCACCGGTTTCCCCTCAGACTTTACCATCTATGATGCTGCCGACTCCAGGAATCTGCTGCGAACCATCATCAGGTCCATGCAGTTTGACGACAAAGTGTATAAACCGGGAGTGGTGGCAAGCCGCATCTCTGCCGCGAAAAACAGCCTGATCACCCCCCCCGCCTACGCCCGGAACAGTCAGGTTGCAGAATACGACCTTAGCATCCGGATGCCACGGATTGCCATGATTTACAAAGAATATGACCGGCGTTGCAGGCTGGCCGGGGCCATGGATTTCGACGATCTGCTGCTCCGGACCAACATGTTATTTCGGGATCACCGGGAGGTGCTTGAAAAATACCAGCATCATTTCAACTATATCCTGGTGGACGAATACCAGGACACCAATTTTGCCCAGTACCTGATCGTAAAAAACCTGGCGGCCCTTCATCAGAATTTGTGCGTCGTCGGCGATGATGCACAAAGCATCTATTCTTTCCGGGGAGCACGGATCGAGAATATCCTGAACTTCAAAAAAGATTATCCCGCTTACCGGATTTTCAAACTGGAACAAAATTACCGTTCTACACAGACCATTGTAAACGCAGCCAACAGCATCATTGCAAAAAATAAAAAGCAGATCCCAAAAAAAGTATTTTCCAAAAGAAACAGGGGAAACCGGATCCGGGTTTTTTCGGCCCTGACAGACAATGAGGAAGGCTATTTGATTGCCAGTGAAATCAGTGAAAGCCGCATGCGACTGCATTATGCCTGGCAGGATTACGCCATTTTGTACCGCACCAACGCCCAGTCGCGTATCTTTGAAGAAGCGCTGCGCAAACGAAATATCCCTTATAAGATATATGGGGGACTTTCCTTTTATCAGCGCAAGGAAATCAAGGACCTGCTGGCTTATTTCCGCCTGGTCATTAATCCGCTGGATAACGAAGCCCTGAAGCGGGTAATTAACTATCCGGCCCGGGGAATCGGGGAAACCTCCCTGGGCAGGCTTGAACAAGCTGCCCTGGCTGAGGATAAAAGCATATTCGAAATTATTACCGAAAGCAAAAAAAATAATCCTGCGGCTTTAAATCAGGGTATTATAAATAAAATCACTAACATTGCAGCACTAATCAGCCGGTTCTCGACAGCCGCGGCAGAAACGGATGCCTATGAACTGGCCGGGATGATTGCCACCCAGAGCGGGCTGATCAA
>JBFWIL010000088.1:0-9658 GCA_050256015.1 Mangrovibacterium sp.
ATCCAGGATTCCCGAACAAAGACCATGTATCGTGCGGGTTTTTATTGCGGCTGAAAATCCTGCCGGCTTTCAGCGGGATGCCGGCCTGGTAAAAAAGAGGTTCCATGGATACGATTTTCCGGTAACAGTCCTGGCACAATCGCCGCCCGATCCACATTTGGTCATGATAGAAGCAGGATCCGTGGATTCCGGAATGGCATGCGTCCGCTATGCTCAGTACGGAACGGTAAAGACCTGTGAACTTTCCGTGAAGAACGGTTCTGAACTTTGGGTGGCTGGTATCAGTGGCGATTTACAGGGGAAAAATACAGCGGAGAATGGTGAGCTTGCTTTCCGAAAACTTCAATCGGCACTCCTCCGGCAGGGGTATCATCTTGATCACCTTGTCAGGCAATGGAATTATGTGGGGCAAATCTTCGGGTTCGTTCGTTTAAACGATCAATTGCGACAAAATTATCAGCTTTTTAACGAGGTACGCGGTGAATATTATACCCGGGCCGGGATGACATCAGGTTTTCCCGCAGCAACAGGGATAGGGACTGACTTCAATGGCGTTACGCTCGAAGGTCTTGCTGTTAAAGGTGATGAAACCCTGAAGATCATCCCAATAGGCAATCCCCAACAGCTTCATGCTTACCAATACGGGCAAACGGTACTGAAAGGAAACCCTCCAAAACAGCGGGCAACGAACCAAACGCCCTTGTTTGAAAGGGCAAAACTGGTCACTGACGGGCAACATTCCCGTGTATTCGTTTCAGGAACCGCATCCATCGTGGGACAAGAAACCATCGGGATCAATGACGTGAAAAAACAGACGTGGACTACCATTGGGAATATTGAATCGCTGACCAGTGCTGACAATCTGAAAGCCCATTATCCGGAACTGATGATCATCCCGGATCAGTACACCTATGTGCGGGTCTATGTGAAATATCAACAAGATATTCCGGAGGTAAGACGAATCTGTCAGAGCCACTTCGGCGATGTCCCCATGAGCTTTTTAAGGGCAGACATCTGCCGAGACAACCTGCTCATGGAAATTGAAGCCGAAAAGGTATCCTGCAGAAAACATCAGGCGGGTATCAACTTCTTTACTACCCGATATTTATAACTTAAAGATCAGAAATTTTGATGTTATAATTAATATCTTATAAAAGAAACAGGTGATCAGGATATAACCTGTTCTGTTCTGGTTGTTGGTTGGGGAAAATTCCATACCTTTGAAGGAATATGATTAAGCTAACGTTTTATGGTAAAGGCTAAGAACATCTTTATTTTGTTTGCCGGACTTTTTTTGTTGCTCCAGGGGAGGGCAGAAGACGGTTCCCGGCTCTGGCTCCGTTACGAATTGCTGCCCGACAGTTTGCCTGCATATTATCAAAGGCAGTTCCGCTCATTTGTTGCGGCATCCGGTTCTCCTCTCCGGCAATCAGCTTTCAATGAGTTGAAAATGGCCTATGCGGGGCTGACCGCTTGTTCACTTCAACCTTCCGCAAAGCTTGAAGATGGCAGTATTCTGTTGGGAACTGCAGCCGACAGCCTGGTTGGCGGTTTGCTTGATCGGGAAGAGCTGGTGCGCTGCGGTCAGGAAGGTTATCTGATAAGGAGCCTGTTTCACGAAGGAAAACGGCTGACGTTATTGGCAGCGGGTACTGATGCCGGATTGCTGTATGGCACCTTTGCCCTGATCCGGCTGATGCAAACCGGGCAGCCGGTGAAGCGGCTGGATATACTGGATGTCCCGGACTATGAGCTGAGGCTGCTGAATCACTGGGATAACCTTGACGGAACTGTCGAGAGAGGATATGCAGGCCGTTCTGTTTGGTGGGCAGCGAATACCGGTACCGGGCAGATCTTCAGGCTTTACCAGACCTATGCGCGGGCCAATGCCTCGGTGGGAATTAACGGAACCGTGCTGAACAATGTGAATGCCTCCCCTCAGGTGCTCCGGTCCGACTACATTCGTCGTTATGCAGAAATTGCCGGGCTGCTTCGCCCTTATCATATAAAAGTGTATATGGCTGTTAATTTTTCTTCACCTATGGTTCTTGACGGATTGCCTACGGCCGATCCGCTGGCTCCGGCAGTTATCCGCTGGTGGAAAAACAAGGCGGATGAAATTTACAGGCAGATTCCCGATTTCGGAGGTTTTCTTGTCAAGGCCAATTCGGAGGGACAGCCCGGCCCGCAGGATTTCGGACGAAGCCATGCAGAAGGGGCCAATATGCTGGCGGCTGCCCTGAAACCCCATGGCGGGCTGGTTATGTGGCGGGCTTTTGTGTATGCTCCTTCAGGTGCAGACCGGATCAGGCAGGCCTATGATGAATTTATGCCTCTGGACGGGCAGTTTGCCGACAATGTGATTGTGCAGGTCAAAAACGGTCCGCTCGATTTTCAGCCGCGCGAACCTTTCAGTCCGCTGTTCGGGGCCATGCAGCATACGTCGTTGATGATCGAGTTTCAGCTGACGCAGGAATATCTGGGCTTTTCCGATCATCTGGTTTATCTGGCCCCCCTGCAGAAGGAATGCCTGGAGAGTGACACTTACAGCCGGGGAAAAGGGTCTACCGTAGCCCGGGCAACCGACGGATCACTTTTCCCGCTTAGACATACGGCCATTGCCGGGGTGGCTAACATCGGGAACGTCCCCGACTGGTGCGGACATCCCTTTGCTCAGGCCAATTGGTATGCTTTTGGCCGGCTGGCATGGAATAATGAGCTGGATGCCGGCGATCTGGCCCGTGAATGGCTGAAAATGAGTTTTATACTTTCCCGGGAATTTCTGGAGCCGGTAGCGGATATCATGCTTCGTTCGCGCGAGGCAGCGGTCAATTATATGACTCCTATGGGCCTGGCGCATCTGATGGGCTGGAGTCATCATTACGGTCCGGAGCCCTGGTGCGAGGTGTCCGGAGCCCGGGCTGACTGGCTTCCCTCGTATTATCACCGCGCAGCCAAAGACGGCATTGGCTTTGACCGGACTACTTCGGGCAGCGCGGCGGTGAATCAGTATTTCTCTCCGCTGAAGGAACAGTTCAATAATCCGCAAAGCTGTCCGGAAAATCTGTTGCTGTGGTTTCATCACCTTCCCTGGGACTACCGGATGAAATCGGGCAAAAGCCTTTGGGAAGAGCTTTGTTTGCATTATTACGCAGGAGTGGACGAGGTGCGCAGTTTTCGCAGGGTGTGGAAGAAGCAGAAAGGTTTTGTTGATGCAGAGCGCTACGAAACGGTTAAATGTAAGCTGGAAATTCAGGAAAAAGAAGCCGTCTGGTGGCGGGATGCCTGTGTGTTGTATTTCCAGACCTTTTCCGGGAAGGAGATCCCCGGAGAACTGGAAAATCCTGTTTGCCGGCTGAAGGATCTGAAAAAGCTTAAATTTGATCTGAAACATCACAACTAAAAAACAGATGGGAATACGGTCTTTTCACTCCATTTTATTCCTCTGCATGCCGCTGCTCTTGCCGTTCTTTATTCAGTCTTCTTTTGGTCAGGAGCTCCAGGTGCGGCAGCAGGAGCTGACGCAGTTTGAATTGCAGTATTCCGGACTGATCCGCGGGACGGGGGAAGAGCTGTCTGATCCGGATTACCGGCCTGCCATTCACTGGTTCCCGGTACGTGTTCCTTCAACGGTACTGACCGGACTCGTTGCCAACCGGGTGTATCCCGATCCTTACACCGGTATGAACAACATGCTGATTCCCGATGCTTCTGACCGGTTTAACAGGAAATACGGACTGGAACGTTACAGTCATCTTCCCGGTACAGACAATCCCTGGAAGAAACCCTACTGGTACCGGACTGTTTTCGATGTTCCTGCAACTGAGGCCGGCAGCCATGTCCAGTTGATCTTTAAAGGGATCAATTACCGGGCCGCTGTCTGGCTGAACGGAAAGCAACTGACCGATTCTTCCGATATGGCCGGTATGTTTGCCCAATACAGTCTGGATGTAAGTAAATGCATCCGGGCAGGGGGGAAGAATGCTCTGGCCGTGAAGATCTATCCGCTTGATGAATCCGGATACCCGGCTCCGGAACAACTGAAAGCCCTGGGCGATTTCTATGCGAACGGCGGACCGACCGGCGATATCGGGAAAAATGTGACTATGCTTTGTTCGGCCGGTTGGGACTGGATGCCGCCGGTACGTGACCGGAACATGGGGATCTGGCAGCCAATCTTTTTGCGCTGCACGGGACAGCTTACTCTATCGTATCCGCACCTGATCTCCCATTTGCCCTTGCTTCCCGATACGGCTCTGTCCGAATTAAGTATTTCGGTAGGTCTTACTAACCATCAGTCTTTTCCTGTCAGGGGAAAGCTTCTGGTGGATATCCGTCCCGAAAATTTTGTAGGAGAGCCCCTCCGTTTTGCAAAGGAGATAGAACTTGCGGCTGCTTCCACAACCGAACTATGCATGAATCCGAAAAACTCAGCCGGGCTTAGCATAAAAAATCCGGCACTGTGGTGGCCCAACGGTTACGGGAAACCCAGCCTGTACCGGATTCGCCTCCGGTTGGAACAGGAGGGCAAACTGTCGGACGATACCACCTTTCTGTTTGGAATCCGTACGGTCAGTTCCCGGACCGTTCAGGAAAAAGGGAAGTTCCTGAGACGTGACTTTTATGTTAACGGCCGACGCATTCATCTGAACGGAGGAGCCTGGGTCCCCGATATGATGCTGAACCGCGATTCGCTTCGTTATGCTCTGGAGCTGGATCTCTGCCGCCGTTCCAGGATTAACCTGGTGCGTATCTGGGGTGGGGGAATCACGCCTCCCGATGTGTTTTTTGATCTGGCCGACCGGAAGGGGCTGCTCATCTGGTCCGATTTCTGGATTACCGGCGATACCCACGGCGAATTCAAGGGGTCGGCTCACTGGCCGCTGGAGCCTGAGGTTTTTAAGCAAAATGTAACCGGTACGATATTGCGTATCCGCAATCATCCCAGCCTGCTGGTCTGGACCGGGGGTAATGAAGGACATGCCCGGAAAGAACTGTACGATTTTATGCGAAACCGTATTGCAGGGCTTGACGGAACCCGCCCTTTTATTCCTAGTTCTTCCGGATTTGCTGCTCTTCCCCGTGGGTGGAAGAAATCCTGGCCGGATAATGCAGATCCCGGAGTATACAGCGGGGGACCCTATCGCTGGATGGATCCCAAACAATATTACAAACTGGTTGAAGAAGGAAAGGACTGGGTGTTTAAAGATGAAACCGGATTACCTTCCCAGCCTCCTTACAACAGCCTGAAAAAGCTTATTCCCAACCTGGTATGGGACCCTTCGTTGCCTTTTCCGCTGAACCACAGCTGGGGGTATCACGATGCCGCCACGGGGAACGGCCGGTATGATCTTTATTATGATGAAATGGTTAGCCGGTATGGAAAGCCGGAGTCCATGAACGATTTTTCCATGAAAATGCAGCTGATGAATGCAGTTGCTTATCAGGCTATTTTTGAATCGGCCGGAGCTTCGCTGAACCGTACGGGCGGGGTTATGCTGTGGAAGCTGAATGCAGCTTTTCCAAGCGTAATATGGCAGATTTACGACTGGTACCTGAATCCGAATGCCGGCTATTATTCTATGCGAAATGCATTGGAACCGGTACATGTCCAGCTTAATCCGGTGAACTGCAGAGTTGTGGGGGTAAACCGGACATACCACAGCCTCGATACGCTGACTGTTGAGGCTGAAGTATATGATGCTTCGGCTTGTTTGCTGCACCTGCAGCGGGGAAAGGCCGTTATGCAGGCCAACCAGGTACTGGAGTTTTTTCCTCTGGATTCCGTCTTGCAAAGACAAACGGATGTTTGTTTGGTGCTTTTGCGGTTGAAAGACAGACATGGCAGAATAATTTCCCGGAATATGAGCTGGCTTTCGGATGATGATCGTTATCTGTCTTTAAATGATATGCCGCCGGCACAGGTGGAAACAGCCGTTCTGGCAATCCGACAGGATAGGACCGAGAAAACATGGACCCTGCGTGTTACGAATACTTCGGATAAGCTGGCTTTTTTTGTCAATCCCCGGCTGCTTGATCAGGGAGAGGAAGTGATGCCCTCGTTCTGGTCGGCCAATTATTTTTCTCTGGCTCCGGGCGAGTCGGTTACCCTTACGGTAAGTGCACCGCGCTGCCTGCTGAAAGCAGCAAACCAGGAGATAGAACTGGAAGGCTGGAACCTGAAATAGCAGTAGTCCATTGCAGTTGAAACGGAAGAAAAGGCCGGATTTCATGCTCTCGTGCTTGCGCTTTTGCGGAAAATTGAGTTAATTTGGTTATCAACTTCTTGTTTGTTGTTTCTGAATGAAACAGGAAACGAAAAGGATGCCCATCTCAAATGAAAATAACCGATGAAACAAATGAAACTTAGCCTGCCTTCTCTGGCCCTGGTTACGCTGACGGCAGCTTGCGGCGCTGACGACAGGGCACAGAAAACCGATCCGAAAAATTTATCGCCGAATATTGTGTATATCCTTGCCGACGACCTGGGATACGGCGATCTGAGTTGTTATGGACAGCAGCGTTTCCATACGCCAAACATAGATAGGATGGCCAGGGAAGGAATCTGTTTTTCCCAGCACTATGCCGGTTGTACGGTCTGTGCTCCTTCGCGTTCCTCGCTGCTTACCGGACAGACAACCGGGCATACTCCCGTACGCGGAAACAAGGGAGTGGAACCCGAGGGACAGTGGCCACTGCCCGGAGCCTGCCTGACATTGCCCGAACTGTTGAAAGAAGCCGGGTATACTACAGGAAGTTTCGGGAAGTGGGGGCTTGGCGGACCCGGTACGGAAGGAGATCCGAATAATCAGGGTTTTGACCGGTTTTACGGATACAATTGCCAAACTTTGGCGCACAATTATTTCCCGGAGCATTTGTGGGATAACGATCATAAAGTTATCCTGGAAAAAAATAGCGGAGATCGCTTTGGCGAATATGCTCCCGATTTGATTCATGCCCGGGCTCTGAAGTTCCTGGACGAGCATAATCCGAAAAAGACCGGTCAGCCTTTTTTCCTGTTTTACCCGACTACCATACCGCATGCCGAGCTTTTGCTTCCTGAAAAATACATGGAGGCATTCCGGGGAAAGTTTCTTCCCGAGAAGGAATACAAGGGTGCTGAGCCCGGGGCTGAACGTTTCCGGAAAGGAGCCTACGGCTCCCAGCCCGAAAGTCATGCCGCTTTTGCAGCCATGGTCAGTATGCTTGACCGTCAGGTAGGTGAAATTATGGATAAGCTGGAGGAAGACGGACTGGCTGAAAACACGCTGGTGATTTTCACTTCCGATAACGGACCGCATAGGGAAGGAGGAGCCGATCCGGACTATTTTAACAGTAACGGTCCGTTTAAAGGATACAAACGTGATCTGTATGAAGGTGGGATCCGTGTTCCGATGATTGCCTGGTGGCCCGGAAAAATAAAAGGGGGCCAAACAACCGATCATATCTCTGCCTTTTGGGATGTGCTGCCTACCCTGGCCGAACTGAGCGGCTCGGAAATACCGGAACAGCTGGACGGAATCTCTTTTCTGCCCACGCTGCTGGGTAATGAAAAACAGCAGCAGCACGATTATCTGTACTGGGAGTTTCATGAGCAGGGAGGACGCCAGGCTGTTCGTCGCGGTAACTGGAAACTGGTTCGTTACGGGGTATCCGATCCGGTGCAAACAACCACCGAACTGTATAATCTTCAGGATGATCCTGGCGAGGAAAACAACCTGGCCGAAAGTTATCCCGAACAGGTTCAGGAGCTGTTGAAGCTTATGGAACAGGCAAGAACCCCTTCGGATGTTTTTACATTTAGCTCGGCTACGGTTATTCGATAAGTTGTTATTAAAAATAATCTGCGGTTTTTGACAAAGAAAAGCAGATATGATAAAATATTTCTATCTTTCCCGGCCGAATGGCATTGAACGAGGATGAAGGAGAGTGGACTTTGAAGAGCGGAGATAATCATATTCAGCTGTTTAAAGCGGCTTCCAGGGGTTATGAAAAAGCCCTGGAGCAACTTTATATGCTTTACTTTCCGCGTTTGTATACTTTTTCCCTGCGGATAACCGGCGATGAAGATGCTGCAAACGATGTGGTGCAGGATGTTTTTATTCGTTTTTGGGAAACCGGCGGACCCGATAACTTCCTTCATCCGGGTGCATTCCTGTACCAGATGGTTCGCAATGCCAGCCTGAATCACCTCAGACATCAGAAGATGCTGGTGAGACATCACGAGCGTTTGCGGGAACAACTCCTGGGAGAAGAACTGTATTTTCTGGATATGGTGGGCGACGAACCTTATCAGCTTATTGAAAAGGATTTGCAGGAGCGGGTGGCAGAAGTGATGGAGGCTTTACCGGACAGGTGCAGGCAGGTATTCCGGTTAAGCCGGATGGACGGATTGAAAAACAAGGAGATAGCAGAACAGCTGGATATCAGTCTGAAGGCGGTGGAGAAGCATATCGCCAAAGCTCTTCGCATTTACCGTAAACATTTTGCCGGATTGTTGTCCTTTTCATCTTTTTTATTTCTTTGTAAATTATGAGAGGCAGTTGTCTGTTGCCCGGTGCCGGGAAACTATTATTGAAAAAAAAGGGAAACGGAGGTAGGGTATCTCCTGACGGCAGGTGTTAACTTCATATAAAGGCGGAAATATGACTAAACCTGATAAGCAAACCATTTTGAATTATTTCAACGGAAGGCTCAACCCGAAAGAGGAAGCTGATTTACTGGGTTGGATCAGGGAAAGTGAGGTTAACCGTAATTATTTCATTGCTGCCCGGGAAGGGCTTGTTCCTGAGCAGATGGATCATCCGCTGTTGAAACGTTCACTGGCCGTTATGAAAAACAAGCTGGTGCTTAAGGCTCGGTTCCGCACGGCTGTTCCAGGTAACAAGATGAGAAAGATCGGTCTTTCTTTTACCCGCATTGCGGCCATGCTGCTGCTGGCCCTGGTAATGGGCGGACTTGCTGTCTGGCTGGTCATGGATCCACCGGTTTTGCAGCCAGATACCGTTTGGTTCGAAAACCGGGTTCCGCGCGGGGAAAAGTCCCAGTTGCTTTTGCCTGACGGGTCCAGGGTATGGATGAATGCCGAATCCATGCTGTCTTTTCCCTCCGATTTTATGGAAGGTAACCGGACAGTACGTCTCCAGGGGGAAGCCTATTTTGAGGTGGCCGAACAAAAGGGCAATCATTTTACTGTTTTTACAAATGATTATGCTATCCGGGTTATGGGGACCTGTTTTAATGTGATGGCCTATCCTGATTTCAACCGTACGGAAACCAGTTTGCTGGAAGGACGGGTTGAAATCAGGAAAGGGAAGGAACTGGTGTATATGAATCCGGGCCAGACTTTGATTTTCAAGGATGAGGAGTTCTTTGTAGAAACCAGTAATGTGGAGAAGTCGGCTAGCTGGAAAGATGATATCTTTGATTTTGACCGGATTTCGTTCAGAGAACTGGTCCTGCGTCTGGAGCGATGGTACGATGTGAAAATTGAGATCGGCACTCCGGAACTGAACGAGATCGTTTATTCCGGGGTGTTTAAAAATGAAGAAACCATTGATCAGGTGTTAAATACCCTGAAGCTGACCACGCCCATTTATTATACCAGGGAAGGATTTCGTAAATTCAAAATAAAACTTAAAAATTAAGAAAACTGCTT